>NZ_AP031575.1:562500-862500 GCF_040436405.1 Marinomonas sp. THO17
GCACCAAATCCGCCGGACCAGAACCGTCTAGGACAAAATGCGCATGACGTGTTGCTGCACAGTTTGGAATCATGGCAACAGGCAAAGAGGCCGCATGGGTTGGATAATCCATGATTTTTACATCAAGAACGGTTGTAAGACCACCCAGACCTTGAGCGCCTATACCTAGATTATTGACCGCATCAAAGATAGCCAAACGTAATTCTTCAACACGATTTTGTGGGCCACGCTCTCTTAGCTCATGAATATCAATTGGCTCCATCAGAGATTCTTTTGCCATCACCATGGCTTTTTCCGCGGTTCCACCAATACCTATGCCCAACATGCCTGGCGGACACCAACCCGCACCCATAGTTGGAACGGTTTTCTTTACCCATTCAACAATGTCATCAGACGGATTCAACATCGCCAATTTGGATTTATTCTCAGAACCGCCACCTTTCGCAGCCACATGAACTTCAACTGTATCACCAGGCACCACTTCCATATGAATAACAGCAGGAGTGTTATCTTTCGTGTTTTTACGAGCACCAGCAGGGTCATCAAGAATAGATGCTCGAAGCACATTGTCAGGATGGAGATAGGCACGACGCACACCTTCGTTAATCATATCCGCTACACTTTTAGTGCTTTGCCACTGGACATTCATACCAACTTTAACAAAAACCGTCACAATGCCAGTATCCTGACAAATAGGACGCTTACCTTCAGCACACATACGAGAATTAATTAGGATTTGCGCCATAGCATCTTTTGCCGCTTGACTCTCTTCGCGTTCGTAAGCCTCATGAACCGCATTAACAAAATCTAACGGATGGTAATAAGAGATAAATTGCAGCGCATCCGCAACGCTATCAATCAAATCATCTTCTTTAATAATGCTCATGCTTCTCTCCTGCTGAGTATTATGAATGAATCAAAGATCGAAATGGTAAAAGATGCTGATCAGCAAAGAAAGGCTTAGGCAGGGATTTAACAAGATATACCCCTTATTATTATGGTGAATAAGGGGTATTTAGTAAGAATGATTTTTATTTGAGCTTCTTTTCCTGAGTAGCGCTTGGTTTTTGCACAGAATGTTGAATGTACTCTTCTAAAATAGTAGCGGTAAACTTCTCTCGCTCTGGTAGAGAAACAATTCGCTCCGCCTCCCAGTTAATAAGACGAATAAAAACGGAATACTTCTTAATAAATTGGTAACCAATATCGCGAACACCCACTTCATTCGCTTCCATTAAATACAAGACTTGCTCAAGATTTTTTTGCGTCTCAAACTGACCACCTTCACTGGCCGCCACCAAAAGTCGTTGAATTTGCTGAATTGGATTTTCATTAACTTTAGAATCTTTCTTACCATGACCAGAAGTTAAAAATTTATCCAGCATTTCTTCAGTATAACTTTCTCTTGCCTGCACATCCGTAATTTGAGCAGATTCACGCTCCAACAAACGAATAAAAAGACTCTTATTTTTAATGTCAGAAAACTCAAGATCCTTTAAAGACAAGCCATTCTCTTCCATAATTTCAATAACATTTTCATAAGAACCGCTGGCCTCTTCGCCTGACGATACTGCCAACATAAGCTGACGACGCAATTCATGCATAATCTTCGCAGCACGATAATCCTCTTTGCGTTGCAGATGCTGCTGAAAAGCTTCTTTATTTTGTTCCAGTGCCTTACTAACGGAATCAAACCCTTGAATCGCTTCCTGCTCATCATGAAGACGATCCATGCGAATTTTATTACAGCTGGCCTCCCAAGCTTCATAGGATTTTGCTCGCGCCTGAAAGGCACGCTCTATGGCTTTCTCAAAACTCAATTCAATTCGAGCGCGCTCAGCACGTTCAACAATTTCTTCTTGCTCATGCTCGTGACGTTTTTGCTTTTTAAGCTGAAGGTTCTCCTGCGCGAGTGACAACTGAGTTTGCAAATCATCAATATCTGATTGCACCTTAGCTTCATCAAAATCCGCTAATTTTTCATACACCTTTGACCAATAAGCATCTTCAGCAAATGGCACACTCGGATCACTGGTTGAATATTGCGTTTTTAATGTTTCACCAAAATCTGATGACGCAGGACGAAAGGCTTGAGCTGCATCAATCACATTATCATTGGAATTATTATGTGAGACGGAGTCTGCATCATCAAAACCACTTTCAGACTTTTGCTCACTGTCAATAGAGTCTTTTGAAGTCATTGGTTCAATCACCTCTTCCTCAACATCTTGATCATGGTTAGATGTTTGTTCATCCATAATATCCTCATTACTGATGACAGCCTCTCGTTCAGCAACAGAATTCCTCTCAAGATCGTCTTTTTCAATTTCTTGATGAGTAGTTTCTGTCGGCTTTTGCTCCATTTCTGCCATATCATCTAAAATGGTTCGAACTGATTCATACGCACGATCCGGATCAACACTTGTGTTTTTTTCACTGAAACGACGCTTGTACACAGAATCAGCAGAAGATGTTTTTTTATGCACTGCATCCTTCGCATATTTTGGAGAACCACCTCCCCAACTTACACGGTATAACATAGCAGAGTCGCACAGTTGCAAAATAGGCAACTCACGCTGGGCAATAGAATATTGCCTGATCAGGGACTCCGCATGACGAAGAGCAAGATTGGACTCACTAGCGTTACTGGAAGTGGCAAGGTTCAACAGCTTCACCAACTTCTGTATGACTTTTTTTCTTCTGCGTGTACTCATAAAGCAAAATTCCAGTTAGGCAAGGTCACTTCAAAAATTCTAACAAGACAGCATTAACTAATAATACAGCTCTGCATCATCACTGGGTAATTGCAAATCATCACTTAGCAATACTTGTACCTTCTGCAAAATCTCAGCCAACTTTTCCTTAGAATATGGAACTGCAGGAAATTTCCCCCAAATAGGCTCAGGCCAGCAAGAATCCGTGTCATAACGCACAATATGATGAAGATGCAGTTGTGAAACTTGATTACCTAGGGCGGCAACATTTAATTTAGTAGCGGTAAAAGCATCGTGCAAAGTTTCCGCTAGGAGGCAACTTTCTGCCATTAATGTATGACGATCCTCCTCAACCAATTGATAGATTTCGGTTATGCCTTTGCGCCTTGGCACTAAAATAAACCAAGGAAATTGAGCGTCATTGATCAGCCTTAACTCACACAGAGAAAAATAGCCCACCAATACGGAATCTCGTTGCAGCACAGGATCTAACTGAAACATCTTTACATCTTCCTATTTACAAAAAAGCCAATCATAAGCACTATAGCACCCTATTTTTAAAAACACTCAGTGACTCGGAGCTTCCATGACTGATATGCAGTGTGTCATTAATGCACAAGCAAAATTAGCCGAATGCCCACGTTGGGATGAACGCACTCAAACCCTTTACTTTGTCGATATTGATTCCTTTGTACTATACGCCTACGACACACAATCTAAAAGCCTAAAGCAACGTAAATTCAACGAAGAAATTGGTTGCTTTTCGCTAACGCAAAATAATGGTTTTATCGCCGCCTTCCGTTCTGGGGTTTATACTTTTAAGGATTTTGACGCTGAACTGGAAACTTACTGGTTAGCTGACTATGACCAACAAACCACTCGCTTTAATGATGGCCGTTGTGATGTCAAAGGTCGTTTCTTAGCTGGTACCATGTATTCTCCAAAAGATGCTTTCAAAGGTGCATTACACCAATTCAGTAATGGACAACAAAAAATACTGGATCAAGCCGCTTGGACATCAAATGGCTTAGCTTTTTCCCCTGATAGCAGCATAATGTATTACTCAGACACACCAAATCATGTTGTTTACCAGTTCGATTACGATATCGAAACAGGGGAAGCCACCAATAAGCGTGAATTCATCCGTTTCCCTCATGGCAAGGGTCGCCCCGATGGAGCAGCAGTTGATGCCGAAGGAAACTATTGGTCAGCTTTATATCAAGGCCAAAGAGTGGTTAAAATCAGCCCAAATGGCGACATTCTAGGGGAATATCCTGTACCAGCACACTATCCTACTATGGTTGCTTTTGGCGGACCTGATATGACGACACTGTTTGTCAGCACTTGCCGAGCAGCACAAAGTGAAGAAGAACTGCAAAAATACCCACAAGCAGGGGGCATTTTTGCGCTACAAACGTCCGTCAAAGGGCAAGTTGAGCCACGCTTTGCTGGCTAATTTCAATTTTTTATCGATTATATAAAGAACATACATACTATGCGCGCAAGCAACTATTTATTCTCTACCTTACGTGATGCCCCAACCGATGCGGTTGTAACCAGCCACCAACTCATGGTACGTGCTGGTATGATTCGCCAGATTTCCAAAGGTCTTTATACTTGGCTTCCTACTGGCGTGAAAGTGTTTCGCAAAGTCGAAAGCATTGTCCGTGACGAGATGCAGAAAGCCGGTGCACTTGAAGTCATCATGCCTGGCGTACAGCCTGCTGAACTTTGGCAGGAGTCTGGCCGCTGGCAGAAATATGGGCCAGAACTATTACGCCTGAAAGATCGTCATGATCGCGACTATTGCGTTGGACCTACTCACGAAGAAGTCATTACTGAATTGGCGCGTAACGAATTAACCAGCTATAAGCAGTTGCCCATCAACTTTTTCCAAATTCAGACCAAATTCCGCGATGAAGTTCGTCCACGTTTTGGTGTTATGCGTTCACGGGAATTCAGCATGAAAGACGCTTACTCATTCCACGTTAACCCAGAATCCCTGAATGAAACCTATGATGTGATGCATCAAGCCTACTGCAACGTATTTGATCGCATCGGTTTAGATTATCGTCCTGTTCGTGCTGACACGGGTAGCATAGGGGGCGCTTACTCTCATGAATTCCACGTTCTCGCTGATTCTGGGGAAGACGACATTGCGTTCAGCGATAGCTCAGACTTTGCTGCTAATGTTGAGCTAGCAGAAGCCATCTGTCTGAAAGAAAAAGCCGATCCTGCCAGCGAATCACTGGAAGAAGTTTTCACTCCTGACTGCAAAACCATACAAAAAGTGGCTGATTTTTTAAATCTGGATGTGACCAAAACGGTTAAAACCATGCTAGTCAAAGGCATTGATGAAAAAGAGCAAGAAACCATAGTGGCGCTTGTCCTTCGCGGTGATCACAATATAAATGAGCTAAAAGTGGAAAAACTGGATGGCATTGTGTCGCCTTTTGAATTTGCCAGTGAAGCCGACATTATTAAGCAGATCGGCTGTACGCCGGGTTCTATCGGACCAAAAGGTTTAAAAGAAAAAGGCATTCGCATCATTGCGGATCGCTCTGCAGCTGTGATGTCTGATTTCTGTGCCGGAGCCAATAAAGACGACTACCACTTT
Source organism: Marinomonas sp. THO17 (assembly GCF_040436405.1). Classification (NCBI taxonomy): domain Bacteria; kingdom Pseudomonadati; phylum Pseudomonadota; class Gammaproteobacteria; order Oceanospirillales; family Oceanospirillaceae; genus Marinomonas; species Marinomonas sp. THO17. The sequence continues at coordinate 567,832 of NZ_AP031575.1, forward strand.
ACTGGCATCAATTGGGAGCGCGATTGCCCTGAATTTGAAGTTGCCGATTTGCGTAATGTGGTAGAAGGAGATCCTTCTCCCGATGGGCAAGGCACTATTGTGATCAAGCGCGGCATTGAAGTGGGCCATATTTTCCAACTCGGACAACAATATGCTCAAGCTCTTAACGCCAGCGTTCTTGATGAAAACGGCAAAGCACAAATTATGCACATGGGTTGTTACGGCATCGGGGTATCTCGTATCGTTGCTGCCGCCATTGAGCAGAACTTTGATGAAAAAGGCATTTTGTGGCCTGAAAGCATCGCCCCGTTTGATGTGGCTATTGTGGCAATGAATTACGACAAATCAGAAGCCGTACGCGAAGCCTGCGAGACACTTTATCAAGAGCTAACAACCAAAGGCTTAGATGTATTACTGGATGACCGCAAAGAACGCCCCGGCGTTAAATTTGCAGATTGCGAGTTACTCGGTATCCCCCATCGCTTTGTTGTTGGTGATAAAGGTTTGGCAAACAATACACTAGAGTACAAAAATCGTGCTCAAGGTGAAAACCAAGACATCGCCCTAGATCAAGCTTGCGACTTCATACTGTCCATAAAGAAATAACCAAAGCAACGCCATTCTTTTGAGTGGCGTTTTTCTTTCAAACAGATTAAGTGATACAAATATGACCACTATTTACCACAATCCACGCTGCTCTAAATCCAGACAAACCTTGGCACTTTTAGAGGAAAAAGGCATTCAAACTCAAGTAAGACTCTATCAAAAAGACTTATTAAGCAAAAAAGAGCTTGATCAGCTTATCATTCAGCTTGGCATTCAACCACTTGACCTTATGCGCACCAAAGAAGCGGCATACAAAGAACTTGGCTTAAACAAAGACAGTTCAGATGAAGAGCGCATTCAAGCTATGCTGGACAACCCAAGCTTGATTGAGCGTCCTATTGTTGTTCATAACGGCAAAGCCAAATTAGGCAGACCACCAGAGAATGTACTGGAACTTTTCTCATGAATGCCAGCACAATGCCTTATGTTCTAATTCTATTTTACAGTCGCCATGGCTCCATCGCAGAAATGGCCAAACACATTGCCCGCGGCGTGAATAAAGTGTCTGGAATTGAAGCCAAGATACGTCAAGTAGCAAACGTATCCAGCAACACTGAAACCAGCGAGCCAGCAATTCCCGAACAAGGTGCACCTTATTGCACTTTGGATGAGTTAAGCGATTGTGCTGGTTTAGCGTTAGGTTCGCCATCCTACTTTGGCAGTATGGCAGCACCACTCAAGCACTTCATTGATCAAACGTCGACCTTGTGGATGACGGGACAATTAATAGACAAGCCAGCCTGTGGCTTCACGAGCGCCAGCACCATGCATGGTGGTCAAGAACAATGCTTATACAGCATGATGACGCCACTTATTCACCATGGCATGATTTGGCTTGGCCTCCCCTACAAAAACAAAGAACTGATCAGTACCACCGGTGGCGGAACACCCTATGGCGCGAGCCATTTAGCCAGCAGCACACAAGAAAACTCTCTCACCAAGGAAGAACAAGCTTTGTGTGAGGCGCAAGGTGAACGCATTGCAAGAATGGCGCTAAAGCTAGTCTAACCAACACAAACCTCCCACAATTGAAAAATAGTCACAAAAAAGCGCCAATCATTTATATGAATGGCGCTTTTTTATTGGACAGATATGTAATTAATGACGAGGCAAGTCTATCCCTTCAAACAGCTGCTCTACTTCCAGACGATTTGGCGCCTCCATTGCGGCAACCACTAGATCTTTGGTCAAATGTGGCGCAAAAGACTCAATAAACTTGTACATGTAACCACGAATGAAGGTGTTGCTGCGAATGCCTATCTTAGTACAACTGTCAGCAAATAAATGCGATGCATCAAGGGCAACCAGATCCGCGTCCAACACCTCATCGTAGGCCATTGAAGCCACGATACCAACGCCTAAACCAAGTCGCACATAGGTTTTAATGACATCGGAATCCGCCGCAGTAAAAACGACGTTCGGCTCTAACTCAGCTTGCTGGAAGGCTTTATCCAGTTGGGAACGCCCGGTAAAACCAAATACGTAAGTCACAATAGGATATTCCGCTAGGGCTTCTAGTGTCAGCTCACTCAAACCAGCCAAGGGGTGATTTTTTGGCACTACGACAGAACGATTCCAAGTATAACAAGGTAGCATCACTAGATTGCCAAATAATTCCAACGCCTCGGTTGCAATCGCAAAATCCACTACACCATCATTGGCCATTTCAGCAATTTGCATTGGCGTCCCTTGATGCATGTGCAAACTCACTTCAGGATAACCATCAATAAACTGATTAATGACTTTAGGTAATGCATATCTTGCTTGTGTGTGTGTGGTCGCTATGTCTAAAGAACCTTTACGCTCATCACTAAACTCATTCGCAACACGTTTGATATTTTGCGTTTGATTCAGCACCTCACCCGCCAAAGCGATGATTTTTTCACCCGCAGGCGTTATGTGTGTCAAATGTTTACCACTTCGAGCAAACACTTCGACACCCAACTCATCTTCCAATAAGCGAATTTGTTTACTGACACCAGGTTGAGAGGTATAAAGGCTTTGAGCAGTAGCCGACACATTCAAGTCATGACGCGCCACTTCCCATATATATCTAAGCTGCTGTAACTTCATCGACTACCTTATTCTAAAAAGAGTTAAAAACATAAGAAAATATTACTTTATAGAATAGTGAAAAACCTCTAATGTTGCCAGCTAAATCAAATTAACATGGCGTTTCAATGGAATTTATCTGGTTCATTTTTGCAGGTGCAGTAGTTGGCTTAGCCGTTGGTATAACGGGTGTTGGTGGTGGCTCATTAATGACACCTCTGTTGTTATTATTTGGTTTCCCGCCCCACATCGCAGTCGGAACAGATTTACTTTATGCTGGTATAGCGAAAAGTACCGGTGTTGCCATGCATGCAAAACGCGGCAATGTAAATTGGCGCATTGTTATTGCTATGGCTGCGGGAAGCCTACCTGCCTCTATCATCACAGTTTTTTTGTTATCTCAATTTGAAAAGCCAGACCATTACCAAGACATCTTAACAACCACTTTAGGATTGATGCTAACACTCACCGCAATCGTTGTATTGTTTCGCAAAAAATTGATTCAAACTTTCAATCTCAGCCTTAACCATGATCAAAGTACCAAGTTAATATTTGTCTGTGGTTTTATATTAGGCATCCTGGTCACATTGACTTCTGTCGGAGCTGGCGCACTTGGCACAGCCATTATGATGATCTTATTTCCTTTGATGCGCGCCAAAAATATTGTCGGTACAGACTTAGCGCATGCGGTACCACTTACTTTAGTCGCAGGTATTGGTCATATATTTCTTGGCAATGTCGATTACTTGTTGCTAATGGCACTCTTAATGGGATCCATTCCTAGCATCTATTTAGGCACACGAATTGCCAGTCATGTTCCCAATAATGTGCTGCAACCTATATTAGCCAGCGCACTTCTTTCATTTGGCGTAAAATATCTGTTTTTTTAATAAGAAAATGCTCTGAAAAAGGTTCATTCAAAATAAAAAAAAGTATATGGTTGTCCGCCATAATTAAAATGCAGCAAGCAGGAATCCCCCGCAATGAGTAACAAGCGTCTTGAAGACCTAAATATCGCCTCTTTTCATTCTTTGGTTACCCCAGTTGAATTAAAAAAAGAGTTGCCTATCAGTGAAGCCATCAGCAACCATGTTGCTGAGTCTCGCGATACCATCAAAAACATCATGGATGGAAAAGATCACCGTCTAGCAATTGTCATTGGCCCTTGCTCTATCCATGATCCAGAAGCCGCTTTAGATTATGCAAAACGCTTAAAAGCGCTTTCCGAAAAACTAGACGACACCCTATATATCATTATGCGCGCGTATTTTGAAAAGCCTAGAACCACTGTGGGCTGGAAAGGCTTAATTAATGATCCTAACCTAGACGGTACTTTTGATATCGACAAAGGCATTCGCATTGGTCGCAAATTGCTGATAGATCTTGCTGAATTAAGTCTACCTTTAGCGACAGAAGCCCTCGATCCAATCTCACCTCAATATATTCAAGATTTGATTAGTTGGTCAGCTATTGGGGCTCGTACCACGGAGTCACAAACCCACCGCGAAATGGCTTCGGGTTTATCGGGTCCAGTAGGGTTTAAAAACGGTACTGATGGCAGTATGACGGTAGCGGTGAATGCCATGCAATCTGTATCGCACGGTCACTCTTTCTTAGGTATTAACGAAAACGGCCAAGTTAGCATTGTAAATACCAAAGGTAATGCTTACGGACATTTAGTACTTCGTGGTGGCAATGGTCAGCCTAACTATGACGCCAAAAATGTTGCCATGAGCGAAGCAGCGTTAAGCAAAGCTAAGCTAAAACACAATATCATGGTGGATTGCTCACACGAGAATTCCAATAAGCAACCTGAACGTCAGGTCAAGGTAATGGAAGACGCCACTCAGCAAATTTTGACTGGTAACCAGTCCATTATGGGTCTGATGATAGAAAGCAATATTGGCTGGGGCAACCAAAAAGTACCTGCTGACATAAGCCAACTAGAATACGGTGTTTCTATCACTGACGCTTGCATCGATTGGCAAACCACAGAAGAAGCATTAACCACTATGGCCACCGCCTTACGTGATGTGTTGCCAAAACGTCAACGCCAATAAAGCGAAACTAAACTTTGGTCATAAAAACGCGAACATCAGTTCGCGTTTTTTATGTAAACCAGAATAATCCAGTTACATAAATGCGTTTTCTGTCACCGTATGGTCAGTTGCGTCTTTTACTGCTTTCAAGCCTGGCACTTTTTCGATCAAAGTTTTCTCAACCCCCTCTTTCAGAGTCAAGTCTACTGCACTACAACCTTGGCAGCCGCCACCAAATTTTAGAATAGCGACTTCACCATCCACTACTTCTAATAAACTCACTTCACCACCGTGAGCTGCCAGACCTGGATTAATTTCAGAATACAGAACGTAATTAATTTGATCTTCAATTGGGCTATCCGCTGTGACTTTTGGCATTTTTGCATTCGGCGCCTTAATGGTTAATTGGCCACCCATTTTCTCAGTTGCATAATCAATAAATGCTTCATCTAAGAAATTCACCGAATTTTTTTCTACATAAACTTTTAGTTTAGGTAGATTCAAAATTTCATCAGTAGGATTTACTTCATCAGGGCGACAATAAGCCAAGCAGGTTTCAGCATAAGGCGTACCAGGCTGTTGGATAAAAATACGTACAGCCATACCTTCTACGCCTTGTTTCTCAAGCAAAGAAGCCAAATATTCTTGAGCGGCATCAGTAATAATAATGTTCATATACAACCTTAAAAACTGGGTTACGATTAATAAGCTATATATTACCGCAGATAGGAGATAATGCCAAAGACCTAGTAAAAAACTAAGGTATTTTTCCTTGATTTATTGAGAGCCTTTCTCATTAGAAATATTCAAATAAGCCTTATTAGCAAAAACCCTAAAGATATAGATAAATATTCATTTTTCGAATAAAGAGTTTTTGCTAGTATCACGATACTTAAAATTTGTTAATCACGGTTCAATTCAATATGTATCAATACGACGCCATTGACCAACAGCTTGTTGAAGAGCGTGTTGCCCAATTTCGCGACCAAACACGTCGCTATTTAAATAAAGAGTTAAGCGAGCAAGAATTCCTGCCATTACGCTTACAAAATGGTCTTTACGTACAGCGTTATGCTCCTATGTTACGTATTGCTATCCCATACGGTATGTTGTCTAGTGTTCAGCTACGCAAACTGGCTGACATCAGTCGTCGTTATGACAAAGCATACGGCCACTTTAGCACTCGTCAGAATCTTCAACTAAACTGGCCAAAACTGGAAGATGTACCAGACATTCTTGCCGAACTGGCCGAAGTAGAAATGCACGCTGTACAAACCAGTGGTAACTGTATTCGTAACACCACCACAGACCAATACGCTGGTGTTATTTCTGATGAAGTAGTTGACCCTCGCCCATACTGCGAACTGATTCGTCAGTGGTCTACCTTCCACCCAGAGTTTGCTTTTCTACCTCGCAAATTCAAAATTGCTGTCAATGCTACTGAGTCCGCTGACCGTGCAGCCACTCAAGTACATGACATTGGTTTGCATATTAAGAAAAATGACGCAGGTGAAATTGGTTTTAAAGTTATTGTGGGTGGCGGCTTGGGACGTACCCCCATGGTTGGCGTAACCATCAGTGAATTTATTCCTCGTGAAGATTTACTCACTTATCTTGATGCTATTATCCGCGTTTATAATCAACAAGGCCGCCGTGACAACAAATACAAGGCGCGCATCAAAATTCTGGTAAAAGCACTTGGTATTGAAGAATTCCGTCGCCGTGTTGATGCCGAATGGGCTCACCTACGTGGAAAAGAAAGCACAGTACCGATGAGCGAATTTGATCGTTTGGCGTCTTTCTTTACTGAGCCGGCTTACGAATCTCTTGATAATCAACCTGTCGAGTTAAGCAATAAGATTGCAGAAAGCGCTGGCTTTGCTCGCTGGTACGAGCGAAATACATTCGAGCATAAGAAAGCTGGTTATCGCATTGTTACTCTCACTTTGAAAAAAGCCGGCCAAGCACCAGGCGATGCAACGGCTGAGCAAATGATCAAAGCCGCCGATCTTGCTGATCGTTTCAGCTTCGGTGAATTACGCGTCAGTCATGAGCAAAACCTAGTTTTGGCAGATGTTCGTCAAGACCAATTGGTTGAACTTTGGGAAGCAGCAAAAGAAGCTGGTTTCGCAACCCCAACCCTAGGTCTACTGACAGATATGATTTGCTGTCCTGGTGGTGATTTCTGCGCCTTGGCCAATGCGAAGTCCATTCCAATTGCCGCTCAAATCCAAGAAACTTTTGATGACCTGGATTACCTGTACGATCTTGGCAACATAGATCTAAACATATCAGGCTGTATGAACGCCTGTGGCCATCACCACGTGGGCAACATTGGTATTTTGGGTGTCGATAAGAAAGGCGAAGAGTTTTACCAAGTATCCATTGGCGGCGCATCAGGTCATGACGCTAGCATTGGTAAAATCTTAGGCCCCTCTTTCGCACAAGAAGAAATCAGCGGCGTTATTCAGAAACTCATGCAGGTTTATCTTGATAATCGTTCATCAGAAGAGCGTTTTATTGATACCTTCCGTCGCATGGGGATCGCACCATTTAAGGAGGCTGCATATGCCAAAACTAATTAAAGACGGCATCATTACAGAAAGCCCATTTGAATGGCAGCAAGATGCAGAAGCAAGCAGCAATGCAAATAGTATTGTTGCCGCTCAAAAATGGTTATCTGAAAAAGATACTATTGGCAAAGTGGCCGGCATTTGGCTTGACGCAGGTGATGGTACTGAGATCCTCGAAGACATCAAGCTAGATCAATTTGCAGTGATTGGCGTCAATTTTCCAGCTTTTGCTGATGGTCGCGGTTTCAGTTATGCACGCCTGTTACGAGAACGCTTTAATTATCAAGGCGAAGTGCGAGCACTGGGTAGCTTCATCCCAGATCAACTTGGTTATCTATTACGCGTCGGCTTCAATAGCTTCCAATTTGGCGAAGAAGTGGATTTAGAAAAAGCCTTATTACTTCACAAACCTTTTTCTGTTGCTTACCAAGGTGATGTCGCGGACCCTCGACCTTTGTTTTTACGTCGCTAACGTATATTTACATGGTAATTTAGCCAGCAATCTATCCTTGCGATCAACTTCATTAACCAATTATCACATAAAAGGCCATTTCAATGGCCTTTTTCTATTGCGTCTTGCCTAAGTCATGATTATCGTTGTAAAAGATCGATTCATTGTGAAAGGAATACCACGTGACAAAGACGCACATCATCAGCCTATTATTAGGCAGTGTTTTATCAACTGCAGTACCTGCAGCTACTGTTTATGTTTCTGACATTCAATTCGTTGCTATTCGAGAAGGACAAGATAATAGCACCAGAGCCGTTGAACGTGGCATTAAAAGCGGTACCCCACTTGAAGTACTTGAACAAGCCAATGGCTACACTAAGGTTCTAACACCCAGTGGCAACGAAGGCTGGGTGGCGGATTACTACTTATCCGATGACATGGTGACACGCGATCAACTCAATGAATTGCAAAAACGCCTAACCAGCGCCATCAAACGCCGTAATGAAATCAGCGATGAATTACGCGCAAGCCAACAAAAAAATCAGACTCTGCTTTTCGCACAACAAAGTCTTGAGCAAGAAAATGCCTCCCTTAAACAGCAGTTGGAAGATGTACAAGCTTTAGCAGAAAAGGCCGAAATCATTGTTTCTCAAAATGATACCGTTAGTTACCAAATCGAAAGCCTGCAGCAACAGGCAAATATTGCTCAGAAAAACAGCTTAAAAATACATAACAACCATCAACAGAAATGGTTCATTATTGGCGCTGCCACCTTATTCGGCGGACTCCTTCTAGGCATATTGGCCCCCCTATTACGTCGTAAAAAAATCGCTAACGCTAATTGGTAATTTGAGGAGCGAACATGCTGGAAGTGTCGATTGTCCACTCCTTTTTTCTGATTTTTGCTGGAGCGGCTGTCGTAGCTTCCATTGCTCTATATACAAGACAACCCATGATCATAGCCTACATTGCGTTAGGCATTTTATTTGGTCCATCCGCCCTTTCTCTCATTAACGAACCCAAGCTAATGGATGAAATGAGCCACATAGGCATTATTTTCTTGCTCTTCCTATTGGGTTTGGACATGCAGCCTAGCCATTTACTCAATATGCTTAAAAAAGCCTCTTGGGTAGCTTTACTGAGTTCCGCCATTTTTGCTGGACTGGGTTATCTGGTATCCATTTCTTTCGGTTACAGTCAAATGGAAAGCTTGATTATTGGTGTGGCAATGATGTTTTCCAGCACCATTGTTTGTATCAAGTTACTGCCCACCACAGTACTTCACCACAAACATACTGGTGAATTGGTCGTTGGCTTATTGTTATTACAAGACATTATCGCCATTGCCGTTTTACTCGTGCTATACAGCAGTTCTGGAACAGCGGAAAATAGCCTAATGCAATACCTAAAGCCGCTACTCGGTTTACCCTTATTAATCGCCGCCTCATTTGTGTTTGTGAAATACATTCTACTGAAACTCATCACGCGTTTTGATCGCTTTCATGAATACATTTTTCTAGTATCGATTGGCTGGTGTTTATCCCTAGCCGTACTGGCAGAAACTGCTGGCTTATCAGCAGAAATGGGGGCTTTCATCGCTGGCGTAAGCTTAGCAACCAGCCCAATTTCACAGTACATTGCCACTCATCTCAAACCATTACGTGATTTCTTTTTGATCTTGTTTTTCTTTTCCATTGGCGCCAGCTTTAATTTGGACCTACTAAAAGCGGTCATTTTACCTGCACTTGTCTTGGCGATTGGTGCCATCTTGGTCAAACCAGTGGTGTTTCGCTATCTACTACAGGGCATAAAAGAAGAAACCAGTACAGCGTGGGAAGCGGGTTTTCGCCTTGGTCAAGTAAGCGAGTTTTCGCTACTGATTGCTTACTTAGCGGCAAGCATTGGCTTTTTGGGTCAAGAGGCCTCTCATGTTATTCAAGCAACCGCCATTTTGAGTTTTGCCTTATCTACCTATGTGGTCATATTAAACTACCCGTCTCCTATCGCCATCTCAGATAAATTGCGCAAAGATTAATCGCAAAGCCTTATTCTATAAGGCTTTTATACATTGAAACTGGTATTTATGAATTGCTTCTGGCTCACCCCTTTCTTTAATCCCATAAAATATAATAGAATAGCGCGAAATATATGGCCCTCCATGAGAAGTCCTGTATAATAACGCGCAAATTTCGTCCTCACTTATTTAGAGTAATGTAATGGCTGACTTATCAAAATACAGAAATATCGGTATTTTTGCCCACGTTGATGCGGGTAAAACAACCACAACTGAACGTATTCTTAAACTAACTGGTAAAATCCATAAAACTGGTGAAGTTCATGATGGCGAATCTACTACTGACTTCATGGAACAGGAAGCAGAACGAGGTATTACCATTCAGTCTGCTGCCGTCACTTGTGAGTGGAAACAGCACCGCCTAAACGTTATCGACACACCTGGACACGTTGATTTCACAGTTGAAGTATACCGTTCGCTTAAAGTACTAGACGGTGGTATCGGTGTATTCTGTGGTTCTGGTGGTGTTGAGCCTCAGTCAGAAACGAACTGGCGTTACGCTAACGAATCAGAAGTTGCTCGTGTTATTTTCGTCAACAAGCTAGACCGTCTAGGTGCTAACTTCTATCGTGTGGTAGAGCAAGTTAAGAAAGTACTAGGTGCTAACCCACTTGTTATGACGCTTCCTATCGGTGAAGAAGACGAATTTGTTGGTGTTGTAGACGTTCTTTCTAAGAAAGCTTTCGTTTGGGATGATACTGGTCTTCCTGAAAACTACAGCATCGAAGACGTTCCTGCTGACATGGTAGACAAAGTTGAAGAATACCATGAAGCTTTGATCGAAACGGCTCTTGAGCAAGATGAAGATTTGTTGATGGCTTACCTTGAAGATGGTGAAGTTCCAGCTATCGAAGACATCAAGCGTTGTATCCGTAAAGGTACTCGTGACCTTGCATTCTTCCCAACTTACTGTGGTTCTGCCTTTAAAAACAAAGGTGTTCAGCTTGTACTTGATGCGGTTGTAGATTACCTACCTAACCCAACTGAAGTTGACCCACAAGAATTGACTGACGAAGAAGGCAACCCAACTGGTGAAGTGGCAACCGTTAGTGCAGACGAGCCACTAAAAGCATTGGCATTCAAAATCATGGATGACCGTTTTGGTGCACTTACCTTCGTTCGTATTTACTCTGGTCGTATTCAGAAAGGTGACACTATCCTTAACTCTGCGACTGGCAAAACTGAACGTATTGGTCGCATGGTTGAGATGCAAGCTGACGACCGTAACGAGATCTCTTCAGCGCAAGCTGGTGACATCATCGCCATCGTTGGTATGAAGAACGTACAAACAGGTCACACTCTTTGTGATCCTAAAAACCCTTGCACACTTGAGGCAATGGTTTTCCCAGAGCCAGTAATCTCTATCGCTGTTCAGCCAAAAGACAAAGGCGGTAACGAGAAAATGGGTATCGCAATCGGTAAAATGGTTGCAGAAGATCCATCTTTCCAAGTGGAAACAGACCAAGATTCTGGCGAAACTATCTTGAAAGGTATGGGTGAACTTCACCTAGATATCAAAGTAGATATCTTGAAGCGTACTTACGGCGTAGATCTAATCGTTGGCCAACCTCAAGTTGCTTACCGCGAAACCATTACGCAAGAAATCGAAGATACTTACACGCACAAGAAACAATCTGGTGGTTCTGGTCAGTTCGGTAAGATCGACTACCGTATCAAACCAGGTGAGCCTAACTCTGGCTTCACATTCAGCTCAAGCGTTGTGGGTGGTAACGTTCCTAAGGAATTCTTCCCTGCTGTTGAGAAAGGCTTTAAGTCTATGATGGAGCAAGGTGTTCTAGCTGGTTACCCAGTTCTGGACGTTGAAGTTGAGTTGTTCGACGGTGGTTACCACGCAGTTGACTCCTCTGCTGTAGCCTTCGAAATCGCTGCTAAGGGCGCTTTCCGCCAATCTATGCCTAAAGCGGGTGCACAACTTCTTGAGCCTATCATGAAAGTTGACGTATTCACTCCAGATGACAACGTTGGTGATGTAATTGGTGACTTAAACCGTCGTCGCGGCATGATCAAAGACCAAGAAGCTGGCCTAACTGGTGTACGCATTAAAGGTGAAGTACCACTATCTGAAATGTTCGGATACATTGGTCACCTACGTACTATTACTTCTGGTCGTGGTCAGTTTTCTATGGAATTTGCGCACTATGCACCATGCCCTGCAAACGTTGCTGAAACTGTCATCGCTGCAGCCAAAGAGAAAAACGAAAAAGCTTAATTCATAGCTTATTTGTTAATGATTCCAAAAAACCGATGCTTGCATCGGTTTTTTTGTATCTGCAATTTGGATTTGAGACAGAAACATAAAGCATAAAAAAACCGGCAATGCCGGTTTTTATTTTACTTACGTTAAACTAAGCACATCATAGGGAATGACGTCATCAGCCATTAAAATGGCACAGGATACTCTTTGAACACCGCCATAACGTCTTGCAGGGCTTTTTCTGATAATTCAAGATCAAAGGCAGACATATCTTCTTTGAGCTGTGCTAATGACGTTGCCCCTATAATGGTTGATGTCACACCGTCCACTTGATCGCACCAGGCCAATGCCAACTGAGCCGCTGTCATGCCATGGGCTTTTGCCACTTCCACATAAGCCGAAACCGCTTTATCCACCATTGGCGTATCACGGAATAAACCATTACGCTGCGCATAACTCCAACGACTGCCTGCTGGACGAGCCCCTCCTAAATACTTACCTGTTAATGCTCCCGCTGCTAATGGCGACCAAGGTAAATAAGCCACATCTTGGTGTACACAATTTTCAATCAAATACGGCCAATCTTTAGCATGCAATAAACTAAATTCATTTTGTATCGATGCCACTCGTGGCAGATTGTGTTTTTCACTTAAACGCAAGTATTCATTAATTCCCCAAGTGGTATCGTCAGACAAACCAAAATGACGAATTTTACCTGCTTTTACACAAGCCTCTATACCTTGCAAAATATCCAACATTTGATTGGAATGATCTTCACCATTTACATCTGTAAAGCGGAAATTATTAGGGAAATGCTTACCAAAATGAGGAGAGGTACGATTAGGCCAGTGCAATTGATACAGGTCGATATAATCCGTTTGTAGACGTTTCAGAGAATCCTCTACCGCGATAATGACAGACTTACCGGTAATGGGGCAACCATCACGAACATAGCCTAAACCTGGACCGGCAATTTTTGTCGCCAAGACAAAGTCATCGCGACGGGATGGATTACGAGATAACCAGTCACCAATAATGGTTTCTGTTTTACCATAGGATTTAGGTGTTGGCGGTACAGAATACATTTCCGCCGTATCCATAAAGTTAACACCATGTTCTAAGGCATATTCAATTTGCTCATCAGCATCCGCTTGAGTGTTTTGCGTTCCCCATGTCATGGTCCCCAAACAAACGCGTGAAACCTCCAAGCCGGTTCGGCCTAATGGCACATATTTCATTATTCACATCCTTCTTATTAAAAAAAGAAAAATTCAATGTAAACAGAAATCGTCCCACTACACCAGTTTTATCAATGAAAACAATGAGGACTTGCGACTCTCCTCACTAAAAATGGCTAGCCCCTTCATCAGACTCTAACAAAGATTCATAGCGTTGATCTGTCAAGGTCTTCAAGAAAGCGACGATGGCGTCTACTCTTTGATCCGGTAATGCTGGTCCTTTTTCAAGTTCCTCAAAATCAATATTCGCCGTCACTTCTGGGTCACCCCAAGGTTTATTCGTTTCGGGATTAATGGTGCGTTTAGGGTTATTGTACTTATCGTAAAACAAAACGACGGTGCGCAAATCTTTGAATACCCCATTGTGCATATAAGGACCAGTAACAGCCACATTACGTAAACTCGGCACTTTAAACTTACCCGCCTGTTTTTCATCATGAATATCAGGATTATCCAGTAACCCCTTATCCACTGTTCCTGTATGCGTATACAAGGCTGGATTCACTGGAACACCTATATTGCGATACTCATAATTGGTAAAGGTTTCCTGAGGATTCAGAGGCGAAGTGTGTAACTGATGACAAGCATTACAATTAGTAAACTGTTGTGAGAAAAACAGGGTCTTACCCAGTTCTTCTTGTGGTGTCAGCTTTATTTCACCGCGCAATGCCCTATCGTATCTCGAATCAAAAGGCATAAAGAGTTTCGTTTTCTCAAAGCTTGCGATGGCATCCGCTATGGCATTGTAGCCCGCTTCTGTATCATCCAATACCCCATCGCTATATAGGCTATTAAAACGTTCAATATAAGAAGGATTCTCTTTAACGCGCTCGACAACCGCAGCACTATCCGATAACGCCATTTCAAGAGGATTAATGAATGGCCCTTGTGCTTGTTCAACTAACCCTGAAGCACGTCCATCCAAGAATTGACCGCCACGGTATTCGCCATTGGCCATCTGATGAAACGCAGGCGAAAAAGCAGCATAACCAGCTGTTGGAGCATTACGCCCCCCCATAGACAGCCCATCACTGCCCAACGAGACAGCACCATCCAAGGCGTCTGTTCGCTTATCAACAAAAGCGGTAGCAATTGCGTGACAGGTACCACAGGACTGATTGCGCTCTTTTGAAAGATTAGTATCAAAAAACAGCTGTGAACCTAGTAAGGCTTTGGGGTCAGTTGAAGCCACAGGTAACTCGTTAGCAGCTTGGTGCTGCTGTGACGTTGCCGCCACATCCAATTTAGATGACTCGTTACAAGCCGTTAATAAAAATACCGCGATTAAACCCAACGAAAGACGTAACATGAAAAACTACTCAAGACTCAGTTGAAAATTTGCAGAGCATAATACACCCTTAAAAAAAACCAGTAAAACAATGACAATCATTATTACTAAATTTCTCTGTAAAAAACTCAAAAACACGATTTATATCAAGTTATGAGATATCAATGAAATATTTCTGTGCAGCTTATTAAGTATCACAAACCAAGTTACTGATTAATAGCATAAAAATGCTCCTAATCAGTGCTTCGTAAAGCTTAGATGCTCAATATTGAACGAAGTTTTAAGTTTCTGTTTTTATTAATTTTTTACAACTTACTTACATGATTATTCCCATTTATCTGGGGAAAACTTTTGCACCAGTTGCAAGCATGAGTGACCCCATCTGAATTTATCATTAAGTTTCATTGACAGCGTACTCTGATGCCAAACGACTAACCCCTAAACCACTTTGCTTGGTGAGTTTTATTTGCACTGGAATCCGCTCCTTCAAAGCGCTGATGTGGCTAATGATACCTATGGTTTTACCCGATGAATGCAGATTATCTAAAGCATCTAGAGCCGACTCTAAGGTTTCACTGTCCAAAGTGCCAAAGCCTTCATCTAAGAAAAGTGAGTCAATACTGGTTTTGTGAGAAACCAAATCGGACAAAGCCAAGGCCAAAGCCAAACTGACTAAGAAAGACTCACCTCCAGACAAGGTTTTGGTGTCTCGTTTGGCATCCGCCTGCCAAGTATCAAGTACTTCAAGAGACAATGTGTCTTCCTCACGGCGCTTTAATTGATAACGACGATGCAATACCAGCAAATGCTGGTTAGCCAAATACACTAAATGATCCAATGTTAGACTCTGCGCAAAACGTCTAAACTTAGCGCCATCCGCCGAACCGATCACATAATTAAGACGCTCTAGATGAATAAAATCCGCACGTTTTTTATCTAGCTCATCAAGCAAACTGGCGACTTGCTCAGTGCGCTTTGCTTCTTGTTTCAGTTGTTCAGTTACCACGCCCCATTCGCGATGCATGGCTTGTTGTTGTGACTGTAAATCATCTCGCTTTACTCTCAATGCATCGAGATTCAGCGCTAATAAGGATGGATCAGCAAGATCTTTTTGCAATGCTTGATGTTGTTGCACACTTTGCTGAGCCTGATCGAATAAGGTTTGCTGTTGTGCCAATTGAGTCTGTAAGGCTTTATCCCTTTCTTGCCATTGTTCGAGTTGCTCAGGTGAAACGCGAGCGTTTTGCCAACTTTGCTCATCAGTGAAACCTACTTTATTAAGACTGGATAGCCACTTAGGCAGCAAAACTTGTTCACTTTGCTGCTGTTTTTCAATGTTAGTTTGAAGAGACTTAAGCTCAGTATTCAGGGCCAATAAGGCATCTTGTAACCTCTGCCATTCGACTTGCTGAGTTTGTTGTTCCAACTCAGCATTCGCCAATTTCTCCTTCTTCGCTTGTTGCAATGAATCGATCGTCTCTTCCCCTAGTAACTCAAATAAGGAAGCACGCAAGTGAGCAAGCTCTTGTTCTAATTCCTTATACTTATCATGGGCTTTTTTAAGATGAATTTGGCTTTCTTCTGAATCGGATTTCAGCTTACTTTGCTCAAATTGTTCCTGATTTCGTGCTTGAATAAGCTGATCCTGTGTGGCTTTGGCCTCTTTCCAACTGACGACATCCTGCTGTAAACGAGTTAATACTTGATCCATAGGTTGATCAAGCTTAGCCTTTGACACCCCAGCTTGCTGCATTGCAGACTGCAAAGCTTGTTCAGACTGAGTAATGTTATTCAATAGATGGTTTTGTTGTGCCTGCTCAGTTTCCAAGGCTTGCTTGGCTAACTGAAGATGCGATTCTAACTCAGCCAAACGCGCTGCATAATTTTGTTGTTGCTCTTGTAAAGCTTGCAATGCTTTTTCGAGTTCTACGACGCGCTTGTGTTGCTGTAGAACCTTTGGCTGTATTTGCTCAAGGTTGAGCCAAGCTTGAATATAAGTCTCAACCTGCTGTTGATTAATGGCCACATCAAGCTCTTGATTTGGGTTATTTTCGACAAAATGGGCTGACAAGCCTAAGCTCGATAATAGGGACAAGACTTGCAGCTTTCTTTGTTCTTGCTGGTCTTGCAAACTTGCTAGTTGTTGACCAAGTAACGCCACCTCTTTAGCTAACAGCTTTTCATCTGCCGCTAAATTCAGGCCTTGCTGTTTCATTGCTTCTAAAGACTGATTCAAGCTGATCAACTGCTGCTGATGACCTGAATCTTGTTGATACAAGGCTTGATGCAACTCATGCTGCGGTGAACCGCATAATGGGCAAGCTTGGCCTTCATGCAATTGCTCACGAAGGGCGGTTAACGCAATAATATGACGCTCCGCTTCCACCAATTGCTCCAGACTTTTCTGATGGGCCGCTTGTTCCTTATAGATTTGGCGAGCCTCTACTAGCTGTTGCTTTATGTTGGTTATTTGAGAATTTAACTGTTGGACTCTCTTGTCTAGCTGAGTTTGCTCAAGGGCATTAGCATGATAATCCTCTAGTAATTGTTCTATTTGTCGAGCTATTTGCGCCTGTCTTTCTGTTTGCAGAGCTTGATCCGACCAAGTTTGCCAATCTTGTCCTCCAGTTAACTGATGAAAATCCTGTAAAGCCTCGGTATAACTCTGCTGTTTGCTTTGCCAAGCATTGGCTGACGTTTCACCCTGCGCCACATGGTCTTTTTGCTGACCAAGTGCATCCTCATAAACTTGCTGCTTTTGTTGAACTGTCGATCTAGATTGCGCCAACAATTGTTGATTGGCTGACAAGCTATCTAATTGATGTAACCAACTGGCTAATTCCGCTTCAACCTTCTCCATGCTTTGGTATTGATCAAGCTTTTGTTGGTTTTGCTCAAGGGAAGCGCAAATTTTAGCTAAATCAGCGTCTCGTTTAGTGGCTTCATTTACAAGCGATTGATGCTTTTGCTGAGCTTGCTCAACAATAACTTTTTGTTCTTCAAGCTGGCGAGACAACCCCTGTTCTTGCAAAACCAAAGGCTGAATTTGCTGTTGAATTTTTTGCTGCACTTGTTCAGCTTCTTGTTGGCAAGCTGCCAATTGCGCTTTGCTGCTCTCAAGTCGCTTACTGACCTCTTGCTGTGTGTCGAGCCTTTGTTGTTTATTTTTTTCCAGTGCTCGCCGCTCTTCTTGCGACTGGGACAAAGCATCACGAACCTCCACCAGCTTGGTAAAATCAGATTCAATACTTTGCGCTTTTTGTGACAATTCCATTGCATCTTTCTGATCAGCAAAAGACGACTGAGAAGCCTGCGCCTCTACTAAGGCTTGCTTTGCCTTTTGCTCTTGCTGTTCAAGCTCCAGTTGCTTTTTCCGCCACTCAAAAGCCGTTTGATGAAGTGTCACTTGTTGAGTAAACCTTGTGTCTTGTTCTGCAAACTGAGCTTCTTTTTGCTTTAACGCTTGCAGATCCTCAGCTGACATCAAAGTGGTTTGTTGACTGGCCAGCTCCAAGGCTGAAATGGCTTGTTTTTCTTGCTTATGCTTATCAAACACCCATTTCGATACTTGACCATAAATTTCCGTACCCGTGAGCTCTTCCAGTAATTCGGCACGTTCATTGGCTCTGGCATTCAAGAATGCTGAAAAGCCACCTTGAGCCAACAACATGGATTTAGTGAAACGTGCAAAATCCAACCCGGTTAACTCAGCAATCTTATCGATTTTATCGTTTATCTTGGTGGTGATGATGTTGCCATCAATCTCACTCAGCTCACACGTCATAGGTTGAAGCTTGCCATCACTGACATTACGCGCTCGTCTTTGTGACCAAAAAGCACGATACCCCTTACCCTTTACTTCAAATTCCACTTCCGCCAAACATTCTGCCGTATGCCGGGTCATAATGTCATTTTGACTCGGCGAGACTTTTAATCTTGGTGTTTCATGATACAAAGCCAAACAAATGGCATCCAATAAGGTAGATTTCCCCGCCCCGGTTGGACCAACAATGGCAAACACACCCGCTTCATCGAATGGACTTTTGCGAAAATCAATTTGCCATTCTCCTTTTAGAGAATTGAGATTCTTGAGTCGTAACTTACAAATCTTCATTCGACGGTATCCTTTTCTACCTTGTCATCACCTTCTGTTTGTTCATTCATTTCTTCAAGACATTGCTGAAAGAGTTGTGACAAGGCACTTTT
The DNA here is from genome assembly GCF_040436405.1 of Marinomonas sp. THO17. Classification (NCBI taxonomy): domain Bacteria; kingdom Pseudomonadati; phylum Pseudomonadota; class Gammaproteobacteria; order Oceanospirillales; family Oceanospirillaceae; genus Marinomonas; species Marinomonas sp. THO17. Next base: position 586,574 of record NZ_AP031575.1, read on the forward strand.
TTCTTCATCTTTTAACTCTAGACTGGCGGCAACACTGCGATCAAAAACCTCTTCAACCGATAATTCAGATAAGGTTTGTCGTTCAGTAAAGGTCACTGAGATTTCACCTTGTGTTCTCTTACGCATTACCCTTAATAACTCAATAGGCTTTGCTTCCACTGCTTCCATTAATTGCTTGTGCAGGTCGCTTAAATAGTCATCTGCCACCACGGACACTTCAAGCCAAATGGTTTTGCCTTCTTCACAAGAAAGGTATTCAATCTGTGTTAATAAGCTTTGTAGATCACCTTGCAAACTCACCATAGGTTGAAAACTAGGTACTTTTTTTAGCAACACAGGGTCTTCTTGCTCAGCAAATAGGTCATCCATAACCTGCTTATCTTTAGACAATAGATTGGTATCAATAATCACCACGGATTTTTCACGACCCAGCTCATCAAAACTGAGTGCGATGGGCGAACCGGAATAACGAAAGCAACCATTATTTCCTATGGCTTGTGGTCGATGAATATGGCCAAGTGCCAAATAATCAAAAGGAGGGAAAACGGATGTCGGCAAGGTATCCAAGGTGCCCACATACAGGTCGCGAACCGATTCACTGAGCTGGCTACCAAAAGCGGTAAGATGGCCCGTTCCTATAATAGGCAATGGCTGCTTTCTCTCAGCATTACGCTTACTTGCTAACTGATAAAGGCGGAGATAAAAGTCTTTAATTTGCTCTAACAAATCTTCTTTCTTATCTTGTTCTGACTGACCAGATTGGCTTTGCACTATGTCTTTTGGACGCAAATATGGCACAGCACACAGCCAAGCGGCCTCCTTACCTTGACGGTTTTTAAGGGGCACGATATGAGATTCTATATCCGATAAATCCGCTTGGGAAATGACTTGCACATCCAGATAAGCTAACAAGCTCTTTGATTCATTGAGCATACTCACAGAATCATGATTACCCGCTATCACCACTAACTGACATGCTCTGGCACGCATTTCCAAGACCAATTGATGGTACATTTCACGAGCGTAACTTGGCGGTGAACCGGTATCAAACACATCCCCCGCGATAATCACGGCCTCTATCGACTCTTGCTCTACCACTGTCAACAGCCATTCAATGAATGCCTTATGTTCTTCGCGACGGGTTTTGCCCATGAAATGCTGCCCCAGATGCCAATCTGAGGTGTGTAAAATCTTCATAATCTTACCTAATGGGGTTGCTCAGCGCACAAAATGCAATTGCTGAATTCGAATGCGTTGTGATCGAAAAAATTCTTGCCAAACTTGCATGGAAATATCTTGTCCATGATACAGTATGTTTAACTCTGAGGAACTCGTTTTACTTAATTCTTCCCGCAGTGACGCCAGCCATTGAGCTTGTTCAGTCAAGTCAACAGACCTTTCTACCTTGCTATTCTGTAACGCAAGAATCGCCACAATATCTGCCGAATAGGATGCTAAAGCTTGCTGCCAATACGCTTTATAGACTTGATTTTGTGCAGACAGAACCACCAGCCATTTACCTTGATCTACTCCTAACTCATGCAGCAAACGGCCTTTTCGTATCGTCTTATCTTGTTGCAAATACAGGCTATCATCGGGTTCAAGTTTAGTGATGATTTGCCAATCCGTATCTGACCATTGGCATCGCGATAAGATGAGCAAAAGATCTTGACCCGGAGTGTTCAATGCCATGCATTCTTGAGCCCGCCCCTCTTGCTTTAACGAGACGATCACCCTATCACCAAAGGACTCATCACTTGGCCCCAAAAGCTGGCAAGCAAGCTCACTGTCAGTGAGAAACTGTTTCGCTAGAAGAGAAAAGCGGGAGTACGCCAGTGGAGGCTTAGTAGAGAGAGAACGATCAGAATCAATTTGAGTTTGGCAGGCTAATACTAAAGACTGAGTGTCGACATCGTAAAGACGACAAGCACCACATGCCCCAGCGCGACAACCATAATGCACATCAGCCCCCTGCGCCAACAAACTTGTCAGCAAGTTATCGCCAGATTGCCCTGTGTATGATTGGTCGTTTAATGAAATGATTACTGGCTTTGCATTCATCCTCTGTTCGCTTTTGGTTATGTATTGATTCCCATAGGTTTAGTACCTAATAGCAGGATTATGACATAAAAGAAACACAGAAAAACAAGAAGCATGACGCTCTAAAAATGACGTACTAGGCGGTGATAGATAACCGCCTAGTATAGAGTATCGATTTGTCTTCTGCGCTAGAGTTTTGGCGTATTAGCGAGCATTGCCACCAACAGGTTCCAGAAATCGCCAACAGAGTCAATTTCCATACGCTCACTGGGTGAATGGGCTCCACGAATATTTGGCCCAAAGGACACCATTTCCATACCCGGGTATTTAGCCCCTATGATACCGCATTCCAATCCAGCATGAATGACTTTAACATTGGCTTCGTAGCCCATGACCTCTTTATGTACCTGCAAAAAGGCTTTTAACAAACCCGCATTCGGATCCGGTCGCCAACCAGGGTAAGCGTTTTCCAATTTCACCTGTGCACCAATGAGTGCAAAAGCGGATTTTGCCGACTGCGCAAGATGCTCCACGGCGGAATCCACCAAAGAGCGCACCAGCAAACATGCACTGAAGTGCATCTCTTGTTGATTCGGGGTCAATTCAATCACGCCTAAGTTGCAAGACGTCTCGGTCACCCCTTCCAGCTCCTGACTCATACGATGCACACCATGAGGCGCACAGAACAAGGCATTGAGCAACTGATCTTGATCGTCTTTCTCTAGTGCCAAGTGTGCTTGGCAAGGGACTATTGAAATAGACAAATTGGTCTCGGTGGCTTGATACTCCAACTTTGTCTGCTGCTCAAATTCACTCATAAATTGCTTAAAGGCGTTAACTTGACTGCCATCCAAGCTGATACTAGCCACCGCATCGCGAGCAATGGCATTGCGCAATGTTCCACCCTGAAAACCACTGAGCTGAAAGTCGCAAGTTTGCTTTAACAAATTTAAACAACGAATCAATAATACATTGGCATTGGCGCGACCTTTATGAATATCCAAGCCGGAATGACCACCTTTGAGTCCAGATACTCGAATCTCAAAGCCATGTTGATTGGCGGGGAGTTCAAACAAAGCGTAAGACTTAGCAATATTGATGTCGGTACCACCGGCACAACCAATGTACACATCACCTCTGTCTTCTGAATCCAGATTAAACAGAATTTTTCCCTGCAAAATCCCTTTTTCTAACTGCAGGGCACCACGTAAGCTGGTTTCTTCTTCTATGGTAAATAAGGCTTCTATTGGCCCATGAGCAATCTCATTGGACTCCAACACCGCCAATGCTGCTGCGACACCTATGCCATTGTCCGCTCCTAGTGTCGTGCCTTTCGCTGACACCCAGCCGTCGACAATCTGAGTTTGAATAGGGTCTTTAGTAAAATCGTGCTCAAGTCCTGCTTCTTTTTGCGCCACCATATCAAGATGACCTTGCAACACCACGGTTTCCCTATCTTCCATACCTTTCGTCGCCGGTTTACGAATCAACAAATTGCCAACAGGATCCACATAATGACTCAAACCAAGTTGCTCAGACCAAGCAATTAAGTGTTCACGCAACCGGGCTTCATGAAAAGACGGCCTTGGGATGTCGCATAGGGTTTTAAAATGTCGCCAAAGGATTGTTGGCTGCAACCTACTCAGTGCTTGATTCATAAAATGCTCTTACTTCCTATATAAAACCTTCAAAAATGAATGAGGGTTAGATTAAAGAAGCAATGGAACAGAGGCAATCGAAATTAAGCCTAGCACCATACAGAAAACGCATGCGCAAGCTCTTAAACAAGTTACACACTCATACCAAGACGTGAAACACAATTAAATTTATTTTGAAATAGCGTTTTATTTTATGGAATCTATTATGAAATTTCGCTAGTATTTTATTTACTAAGACGATTAGCAAATCAATAAAAGCAAGCAGACCAATAAAAACAATAGGACATGACGATGCAAGCTGTACTGGACTATCTCATTCAATACGCAGATACCCTGTTGCGCGATTTTCGCGATCCATATCATAATACGCCTTTGTTTTTTGATGGCTGTAACGCACAAAGCAAACAAGCCGTTAGTTGGAAAAATGTCGATGGTCGAATTTGGCAACCATCGAACCTTGCAAGCCAGCAAAACCTTTTTCGCTTTTTTGTCGGCTTGTCCAACCTCACCCAAGATGGCAAATACAAACAAGCAGCACAAGACGCGATTCAATGGCATTTTGATCATGCCGATGCCAGCGGTCTGATACGCTGGGGCGGTCATTCCTTTATTGATCTAAAAACCCTAGATTCGGTTGGCCCAGAAAACAAAAACATGGTGCATGAACTCAAACACCATTGTCCCTTTTATGAACTCATGTATGAAACCGATGCCGCCGCAACTCGTAAGCTGATCAAGGCCATCTGGAATACACACGTTACCGATTGGCAGCAGATGGAAATGTCTCGTCATGGCCAATATGGATTGGATTTTGAGGAATTAAGCTTTTGGGACAAGCCAAAACAGGACAATTTACCGCCTTTACGTGAAATGAAAGGTTTATCCTTCGTCAACATAGGGAACGATTTGGTATTCAGTGCCGGTATGCTCTACGCCCTTGATGGTGATAAAAAAGCCCTGTCATGGGCTGAACATTTAATGAGTCAATACGTCAACAGCCGTCACCCAGATACTCAGCTTGGCTGCTATCAATACAATCAACCCCTTAAAACTGGGGATGCTCCGACCGATGAACACCATCCGCAGTACACCTTTTCTTTTTGGGGGGACAGAGCACAAAGGCAGTTTGGTCCAGAGTACGGCGAGGTCGCCAAAGAAGCTTGGGTATTGTTCAAAGTAGACGAAGAAGCCCTCAACGGCCCCGAAGGTATTTATGGTGACTGCGCTTTGGCCCAAACCTTATTGGCGAGAGAATTAGGCGAACAGGGTAAACAACTGTTGGATTGGACCACACAAGGTCTAGAAGCCTGGGCCAAATACGCTTACGATCCTGCCACCAATGAAATCAAACCTATGTTTGCTGATGGCAAAGACCTCACAGGACACAAGATCCCACGCTATGGTTATTATGGGCAACAAGGCCAAGAATTGATTCGCCGTCCTCTGCCTGTTCACGTCTTCCTTGCTTATGTCGCTAACTGGTGTGAGTCTCGAAACCAAGTTCTCTGGTCAACTATTTGCGCCATGGCCCAGCATTTTGGTCTGGGAGACTGGCAGTCACGTTCAGAGTCAAAACAAGAGAAAGAGAAAGAGCAAGCTACGAAAACAGACGCGCTAAAGGATCCACTTTTACTCTTTGCTACCTTAGAAATGTATCGCGCCACCCAACACGCTTTCTATTTGGCCTTGGCCGATCGACTGGCCATCGATTTGTTCGAACAAACCGCTCATCATGGTCTGTTTATGCCATCGTCAGAACATCTCTATTGTCGATTCGACGAGGTAACGCCACTTGCCCTACTCACTTGGATGGCGCATAAAAATGGTAATCCTGAACAAATCCCCATTTATCGCAGTCGCGGTGGCTACATTCATGGCGACATAGTGCTGGATAACGGCAAGGTGAAAAACATCATGGATGTGAAGTTTATTTATGAGCAGAAAAGGTCATAAAGACAAAAAAGCTCACTCAAAAGGGGGAACAGAGTGAGCTTTAGGTCAGTTCCATTTAGTAGAATTTAGAATTGGTAGCCTACGCCAACGGCTATGTTACTCAAGTCAATGTCAGTAGAATCATCTTCTGCTGCTATCATAGTATATTCTGCAGATAAGCTTAAACTATCAGTTAATGCATAATCCAATCCAACACCATAATAAAGATCATTTGAAGAATTGGTTGCTGTGCTCGTACCATCTTCGTCTCTCTCAACACTTTCAATTTCCCATAAAGCAATACCTGCACGAGCATTTAAGGAAAATTGATCATTTAAGGCAAAGGTTTTTTTAACGCCTAAAGTAAATGCGGAAGTTGAATATTCATAGGTTTCCGTGTCACCCTCATCTTCTATTTTTGTAGACACATCCCCATAATTTTGAAATGCCGCTTCTGCAGACCATGAATCAGCAAATTCGTAAGCTAAGCGTATAATCGAAGAAGTATCGTCATCATTTATAAAGTCGTCAATCTCAAAAGTCGCCTGCCCCACCAACACCTCTGCGGTAAAGGGTTTATCCGCTGCCATTGTCATAGAAGTACCTGAAATGGCCAACAAGGCAAAAAGCATTTTTTTCATATCCTTACAATCCTTATGTTATCAATAAAGTAAAATTACGTAAATTAAAGTACGTAATAGTAACCTATCAGCAAAATCTTACCTAAACAATCACTTATAAGGACTTTTTGTAAAAAAAAGCCAATAAATGTGCACTTAACGTCATTATTGGCTTGCTAAGAAAGAAATATGGCGAGTTTACTGGGCTTTTACTAGAAGGGTAATGACGCTTTAAAAAAGGTTAATCGCGCTTTTTCAAAGCCGTTTCTGAGAAGGTCACAAACTCTTCCGCGCTGGTTGGATGAACGCCAACCGTGGCGTCAAAATCAGCCTTTGTCGCCCCTGCTTTGATGGCCACACCTAAGCCTTGAATGATTTCTCCAGCATAATCCCCCACCATGTGCGCACCAATGACTTTGTCATTCTCGTTATTGACCAAGAGTTTCATTAAGGAACGAGATGTACTGGCACTTAAGGTGTGTTTCATGGGACGGAAATCGGTTTGATAGACACGGAAATCCAATCCCCTGGTTTGCGCTTCTTGCTCAGTCAAGCCCACAGTACCAATGGCTGGCTGGCTGAATACCGCGGTGGGAATATTGTCGTAATCAAAATTCACAGGTTTACCGTCAAACCAATAATCTATCAATGCCATGGCTTCTTTGATGGCAACTGGCGTCAGCTGAATATTGTCGGTCACGTCACCAAGGGCAAAAACGCTGGGGACAGAGGTAGTGAAGTTACTATCAATCACTACAGCGCCATTCTTACCGGTAATGATATTTGCTTTATCTAAGCCCAAAGTGTCTACATTCGGTACACGGCCTGTCGCATACAGCACCAAACCAAACTCTTCGCTCTGACCATCTTTAAAATGCACCAAGCGAGCACCTTCTGGCTGTTGAGGATCAAGCAATTCAATACTGGCAATATCGGTGTTTAAACGTACATCTATGCCGGATTTCACATACTCAACACTGGCGAAGTTACGCACATCCTGGTCAAAACCTCGTAATAACTGATCCCCCCGATAAGCCAATGCCGTTTTCACGCCCAAGCCATTTAAGATGCCAGCGAATTCCACCGCGATGTAACCACCGCCCACCACGAGGGCTTTACTGGGTAGAGAGTCCAAATAGAACATTTCATTAGAACTGACTACCAAATCATTCCCTTCGAACTCAGGAATAAAGGGCTTGGCACCAACGGCGATCAAAATACGTTCCGCCGTATAGGTCTGACCATTGACCTCCACTGTGTGAGCATCGACAAAACTGGCGTACCCCTTAATCAGTTCTACACCAGCATTATTCAACAGGTTTCCATAAATACCATTTAATCGTTCAATTTCCTTGGTTTTGTTGTCTCGTAACACAGACCAGTCAAATGACACACCTTGGTGCTGCCAACCATAAGCAGCCGCTTCCTCAAAGCCATGACCATACTCAGACCCATAAACGAATAATTTCTTTGGTACACAACCAATATTGACGCAAGTGCCACCCAAAGCACTGCCTTCGGCAACTGCCACTTTATAACCTTTTGAAGCAGCAACACGACTGGCTCTTACCCCGCCAGAACCCGCACCGATAACAAATAAGTCATATTGATAAGTCATTGTGTCTTTCCTCATTGGAATGCTTTATAGAAATATGACGCCAGTGTAGCAAGGCTAAAATAAAAAGTTCATAGAAAACATGAATTAGTCTTAGCTAAATACAAGAAGACAAGGAGGACATCTGGTATCATCAAAGAAATTTAAAACGGAAAGCCAGTATGAAATTTGTTTCTTTTAATATCAATGGCCTACGCGCCAGACCCCATCAGATAGAAGCCTTGGTTAGCAAACATCAACCTGATGTCATTGGACTGCAAGAAACCAAGGTTCATGATGAAGCCTTTCCCCATGAAATACCTCAATCCATTGGCTATCATGCTTATTATTATGGTCAAAAATCCCATTACGGTGTGGCTATCTTCTCAAAACAAGAGGCAATAGAAGTAGAATACGGTTTTCCAGGAGACGAAGAAGACGCCCAGCGTCGAATGATCATTGCCACCTTTGCGACACCACAAGGCAAGGTGAAAGTCATCAATGGTTATTTTCCACAGGGTGAAAGTCGAGATCACGAAACCAAGTTCCCTGCCAAACGTAAATTTTATGCGGACTTAATGGCTTACTTGGCAAACCATAGAACAGACGAAAAGATCATTGTCATGGGTGATGTCAACATATCGCCTACCGACCTCGACATTGGCATAGGTGAGAATAATGCCAAACGCTGGTTAAAAACGGGAAAATGCAGCTTTTTGCCAGAAGAAAGAGAATGGTTTAACAGCTTATTAGATTGGGGATTCACCGACACCTATCGTCACCTTAACCCTAATAAAAATGATCGTTTCAGCTGGTTTGATTATCGCTCAAAAGGGTTTGATGACGAGCCCAAGCGTGGTTTAAGAATTGATGTCATATTGGCTTCAAAGGCTTTGGCCCCATTTATTCAAGAAGCAGATATAGATTATGAACTACGAGGTCTTGAGAAACCTTCGGATCATGCGCCAATTTGGACAGAATTTACCCTATAGGCAAAAAGGCACATAACGGCACTTGTTTATTATTTAATCAAAGCAAACAAGTGCCGTATTATTTGATGAGAATGACTGTTAATTACGGCTACCCCCAGATTTATCCACAGAGAGTGTGGATGACTTTACCGACAGTAGAGTCAAAGAGACATAAGTAAGGAAAACGACATGACAAACAACACAATGACAATGCAAGAGATGATTACTCAGTCTGCGCAAGCGGCAGTATTTTTGAAAGCATTAAGTAATGAAAACCGTTTACTCGTTTTGTGCCACCTACTGGAAGGTGAAATGTCCGTCACTGCTCTCAATGAAAAGCTTCCCTTGAGCCAGTCCGCATTGTCTCAGCATCTTGCTGTGTTACGCAAAGACGGTCTTGTCACAACCAGAAGAGAGTCTCAAACTATTTACTACAGTCTAGGAGATCAAAAGGTCAAAACCTTAATAGACACCCTTCATACTTTATTTTGTCCAACTTTATAATCAATCAAGGCGATACTTAGGATGACACAACCAAGGCTTGTTGAAGAATGCTGGCGATTTGCTGCGGGCATTCTAAAGGCAACATATGCCCTACCTCTGCAATTTCGATATATCGGATCCTATTCTCCGCGATATACCTTTGTTTATCCTGCTCAGGCAATAAGGCATCTTCACCTCCAGTCATCACAGTCACAGGAAAAGAAGCCTGTACTATTTCATTCTGTAAATCCGGCCGCTCTAAACTGGCTGTTAATTGTTGCAGCAATATTTTCTCACCCAAGGTTTTATCCATAGCTTGAATCAATTCAACCAAGTCATCATTTTTTGCCGCATGACGACCTAACATTGCTTGGGCTTTTTTACGTGGGATACCGGAATAACCTTGTTTACGAACCCAATTTAAGGCAACTAACCTTTGTTGTTTTTCACTTTCAAGTAAGCCCGATGCTAAATTGGAAAGCACCACCAAGCTTTTGATTCGCGAGGGAAAACGCAAAGCAAAAGCCGTTGCCAAATACCCTCCCATGGAAAAGCCCAGCAAATGAAAAGGCGTATCAGGAAGAGATTCAGCCAATTCAGACAATATGTCGTCTATAGAAAACGCAACCGGTATGACTTGGTGAAATAAGTTCACATCATTAAGAAGGCTTTGCAGAGGTTGCCATAGCCTTTCATCACACATGGTACCAGGCAAACAATATAGATCTGTCACATTACTCACTTACTATATGCATCAATATTCAGCGTATCTTAACTTCTGAAATACCGCAAAGCGAGGTATGCCGCGATCCGTTAAACCACTGTGTTTGTAAATCACATGGTCACCCACTTTTGGAGGATTCGCCCTTTCTTGATCAGTAAAACCACTACCAATTTTAAACCTTAGGCCAGATGGCATCTCCACCAATATCGAGCCCATCATACCTTTATATTTTCCTTGCCCTGCTAATATGGCAACGACTTTGGCTTCATTTTCTTCATAAGGTTTGAGTTTAAGTAAATTGTCTGAACGACCACTTTCAAAAACAGCCATTTTACGATGTAACATGAGACCTTCGGCGCCATCAGCCACATACCGATCCAAATGCTCATAAAGCTCTTCAATTGTCTTAACCGTGAAGTGCTCAACAGGCTTAACATGAGGTAAATTAAGGTGTTCAAGTATGCGTTTATAACGTGCATACCTTTGTTCAAAGGTCAAATGGCGCTCCCGATCCGGCGCATCAAAGATCATGTATTGGATATGTTGCCATTCTTGATCCACTGGCTGTTTCTTGCGAACAATAGACATAATTCTGGAAAAGTCCTTGCGCTGCGTCCACAACTCGCCATCCAACCAGATATTTGGCAACTTATCTGTAAACCACCTTGGAGCATTAATGGGATTGCCATGACGGCTAATCAACTCGGATCCTGTCCATATCGCACGAATTCCATCGAACTTTTCGCTCACTAAATATTCACAGACATCAACATCGTCTTCAAATACAGTGGCCAACTGAACTGGTGTTTGTGCGAGTATTTGGGAAGGAAGGCTGAAGCACAGCCAGATTAAAAAGAGTCTTGCTAACATATCTCACTCCCTGAGAAAATATAGAAAGCTAAACTAAAGGATTTTTGTTATTTTGGCAAATCCTATTAAACAAAAAGCCAACAAAGGTAAAAGTTATTAGCAGACATAAAAAAACCAAGCAAGATTGCTTGGTTTATAGAATTCAATTGCGCTGTCTAGTATCTAGTATTAGGCAGCAGATTGACGACCGAATTGAACGGCGTCTCTAATACCAATACGAGAAATACCTAGCTCTGCCAATTCACGATCAGAATAAGATTCTAATTCGTTAATAGCTTGCTGAGTATCAGCATCGGATTTTTTTACGAACAATAATACAAACAAAGAAAATAGTTTAGTCATAGCGAGCCTCATAAGATTCATTAGTTTAAAAATCTTGACCCCAATTGCTTTGGAAAGTGATATCTTTCGAGCGTTTGACAAGGTTCGTTTTAGGCTGCCGGATAGGCAAATTGTTATTTTTCTGAGGCTTTATCGAACACTTGACAATGGTTTGTGGTAAAATTACCACTTGGTCAAGTTATGTATAGATTAAGATCTAATCAGAAAAAAGTCTAGTCTCCTAGCACATGAATTCGACATATTTTTCATACTTTTTCTTTATATAAAATATGACGAATTATTGATTAAACTTCTATTCATTTTCGCTGCACCATTTCCCCAGCAGCCTTACCCAAAATCACCTTTAAAAATGACAAAGAGAGAAACACTAAAAGATCACCCAAGACTATTGTTAGATGCTTATTTCCAGTAAGCTTGCCAGATGTTTCTCTTATCGTCGCTTAACCATGTTACCACGTCATCTTTTTATTATTTTCTGTTTGTTCAATCTTCTATTCTTGTTGCCAAAAGCCTATGCTCAAATCAACTTCAAGCAACTGAGTCAGTTTGCCAAATTGTCATCTGATACCTATATTGAAACACTGACTAAAAGTGAACTAGGCGATACACTTAAGCAACAGGGTCAACAGCTGATCCACCAAGCGGTCTTACCTAATTCTGATGTGTTGTATTTTTTGTCACAAAATAAACAAGCACAAACTCTCGCCATTCGCGGCACAGCTAACCTCAATAATGTCATATTAGATTTGACCGTATCTTTACAATTTGACCAAGCATTGGGTGTGCAATTGCATACTGGCTTTGCACAAGCTGCACAACAAGTATTGCAAGATGTTCGCCCATACTTAGACAAGGATATACCGCTCGCCATTACTGGCCACAGTTTAGGCGGTGCCATTGCCGTGGTGCTGGCCATGTACTTAGAAGCAGAAGGCCACCCTATTGAATCCGTGGTGACCTTTGGTCAACCTAAGGTCACCAACCTCTCGGGGGCAAAAAAGTTTGCAGATATGCCGCTACTACGCATCGTCACAGAGCAAGACATAGTTCCTTTGGTACCTCCGATAAGCCCACTGCAAATCCAAAATTTAGATATTTTTTGGCACATGGGAAAAGAGATTATTTTATTGGGCAAGCATCAATTTTCAGTAACAAGTGGCATCAAGAGCGCATTGCGAGCCACTAAGTTTAGTAATCAATTACCAAGTGAAGCCAACCTTAGAGCTCACCAAATAAGTCGATATATCATCTTACTTGACGCTTTGAGCACCAAAGAAGAGGAAGTTCCTTATCGAATGGAGATTAACCTATTTGGCATTTCCATTGATTAGGGCTTGAAAGGTAAACACAAAGCGATTTACCTCAAGCCACTGAGACCTCTTAGTTTAGGGCTTACAAAGGATAAAAGTTCTGCACCAAGCAGCACAAATGACACAGCATGGATCTGGCAATCCATTTTTATCCGTTTTGCATTTCTTCCAACTCAAGCCAGCGCTCCATTGTGGACTCAAGCTCTTGTTCTTTCTCGGCCATTTTCGTCAAGGTATCCTGCACCTTCTGAGCATCCCCCATATAAAAATCCGCGGCGCTGGTGATTTCTTGGAAGTTTTCCAGTTCTGCTTCCAATGCCGCAATGGTATCTGGCATGGCATCAAATTCACGCTGTAATTTATAACTTAATTTGGCTTTCACCTTGCTCGCCGATGCATTCTTCGAAGTGGCATTTGCTTCAACATCAGGCTTAGTGTTTTTTTCAGTCACTTTGTTGTCTGAGGTTTGAGACGTAGATTCCGTTGGGAATTTACCACCTTGACGAATCCAGTCTTGATAACCGCCAACGTATTCATTAACGTGACCTTGCCCTTCAAAGGCAATCACACTGGTCACCACATTATCCAAGAAAGCCCGGTCGTGACTGACTAACAATAAGGTACCATCGTAATTCATCAAGAGTTCTTCCAATAGCTCAAGGGTTTCCACATCAAGGTCATTGGTAGGTTCATCCATTACCAATAAGTTGGCAGGTTTAGTAAAGAGCTTAGCCAATAACACACGGTTACGCTCCCCACCAGACAAGGCTTTCACAGGCGTTCGCGCGCGTTCTGGTGGGAACAAAAAGTCCCCCAAATAACCAATAACGTGTTTCGTATTACCATTTATTTCTATGGTATCCTTGCCTTCACCAACGTTTTCAGCAACCGTCTTTTCTGGATCAAGCTGTTCACGTAGTTGGTCAAAGTAAGCCACATTCAGTTTAGTACCTTGGCGCACCTTACCAGAGCTTGGCGTCAAATCCCCTAATAGAATCTTTAAGAAGGTACTCTTACCGCAACCGTTTGGACCAATCAGACCAATTCGATCACCACGATTCACCATAAAGTCCATAGGTTGCAGTATTACTTTGTCTGCAAAAGCATGACTGACTTGAGTGAATTCCGCCACCAACTTACCCGACTTCTCTTTACTCTCAATCGTCATCTTAGCATTGCCTTGACGATTGATACGCTCAGACCGCTCTACACGCATGGCTTTTAGGGCCCTGACTCGACCTTCATTTCGGGTTCTACGCGCTTTGATACCTTGACGAATCCACACTTCTTCTTCGGCAAGACGCTTATCAAACAAGGCATTGGCGCGTTCCTCTTCTTCCAATAACTTATCTTTATAAACCAAAAACTCATCCATGCTGCCCTTAAACGACAGCATGTTGCCACGATCTAACTCGACAATACGGTTGGCTAATTTTTCAAGGAAGCGACGGTCATGGGTAATGAACAAGATCAAACCACGAAACTGCAATAACTGCTGTTCCATCCATTCGATGGTCGGCACGTCTAAATGGTTGGTTGGCTCATCCAGCAGTAATACATCCGGTGCAGAAATAAGCGCTTGAGCCAAAATAACACGACGACGCCAACCACCAGACAATTCCGACATTAATTTGTCTGCCGGTAAAGCCAAACGTTGGATCATATGATTAACGCGCTGTTCAAGATCCCAACCTTGCAAGCGATCCAGCTCATTTTGGATATGACTTAACTCATCAGCATGGTCCTGACTGGTATCTTCCAACAAAGCAAAATAGCGCGTCATTAATTCGTGTACTTCACCTGCACCTTCACTCACTACCTGACGCACACTTTTATGATTGGCTTCAGGCAATTCTTGAGGTAATTGCGCGATGCGCATTCCGCCCTCTAAACGCACCACACCTTCATCAGGAATTTGCTCTCCTGATACGACTTTTAAAAAGGTGGATTTGCCTGCACCATTACGACCAATAATGGCAACTCGTTCACCGGCGTCGGCAGAAAAATTAATTTTTGACAGCAGTGGATTATGACCAAAGGCAACACTAACCTGTTCTAATGACAATAGACTCATATCTGTCCAATTCTAATGAGGTAAATTTGTGGGCGCTATCATAGCACTCCTCAATAAGAAGGTTTAGTGAAAAAACGAACAAGTCATACAACAAGCCTGTGAGATAAAGTGATCATTTTTCTCAGGGGAAGCAGCTTGTTAGGTGAAAAATAATCCGCCTTTTCGTTCAATGACTTTGTATAAGAAGAAATGGTTAGCTTAACAAAATAGCCAATAAAGCCGTTTACGCATACTCAAGGGGAAAATTTTGTCTCTTTTTAAGAGCAAGACATCTTACTTTGAAAGGACGGACAAGATTTAACAGAGTTATATAAGACAAATGTATACCTAAAATATCTTTTCCATATATTATTGTATCATTGCAAATTATGGGAGAAACGCCGAGGACTTCCCTGTTGAGATGAAAGCATTATTTTACACCTCAACACATTATTCTTATCGAACTGATAGATAGATTTTACATCTTGACTATGATACTAACTGTTTGGCCTTTTTCGTTGGCACTAATAGCAATTAGCTTTTTCGCATCTATTGTGAACAACAAAATAAAAATCTATGGAGTGATACATGGAGTTAAAAAGTAAAGCGGGTATGATCACAGCACTTTGTATCGCTGGTGGTCTTGTTGCTTGGATGACGTTAGGTGGGAATGGGATCATCTCAAGTCCACACCAAACACAGATTCCACAAGAAACCATGGTCACCAGTACCGATAAGGCGCAGGAAAATAAACTCGCTTACTCAGTTCAAGCCAAAACCTTAAGTGCTCAAATAATAGAGATTCACCTCCCGTTAAGCGGTCAAACCATGGCCAATGACACTTTGGTATTGAGCAATCATTATCAGGGCAAAATCACGCGCCTCAATGTTGAAAAAGGTGATTTTGTAACCCAGGATCAAAGCCTCTTAGAGATCGACTCTCGCACTCTGAAAAGCCAAATCGAACAAGCCAAGCTGTTAATCCAGCAAAGAGAACTTGAACTCGATGGCATGAAAAAACTCAATGAGGGTAACCTCAGTTCTAAAGTCAATTTAGCGCAAGCGCAAACCGATCTGGCTTCCGCAAAAGCCAATTTACAGAGCTTGCTGGTAGATTTGGAAGATGCCAATTTAAAAGCCCCTTTTGCCGGCATTATCAACACATTAGATGTTAAACAAGGGCAAGTTTTGTCAGTAGGATCACAGGTCGCCACCTTGGTATCCCTTAATCCGATCAAAATAAGCGTCAACATTCCGCAAAACAAAATCCAGCAAATTCAACTTGGTACGATAGGCAAAGTTCAGTTAGAGTCAGGCTATCAAGCCGAAGGTACAGTGTCTTTTATCAACGCTATGGCCAATGAATCCAGCCGTACGGTGCAGGTGGAAATAGAAGTACCCAACCCTGATAACAAAATCGCGGCGGGATTAACTGCCAGTGTGGATTTTGTCTTAGAGAAACAAAAAGCGCATGCTTTCTCGCCAGCCTTGTTGACTCTGGATGACTCAGGTCATACCGCCGTAAAAATCATTGATATCGACAACAAGGTCAAGATAGTACCTGTGGTCATCGTCAAATCTGAACGTGATCAAGTGTGGGTAAAAGGGCTACCAAACAATGTCAATATTATTACTGTAGGACAAGGTTTTGTGGCCGCTGGCGATTCAGTTGACGCCCACTACCAAAATTAAGGAGGCAAACAATGCAAACTCTTATTGAAGCCGCCTTAGCTCGTTCTCGTACTGTACTGATGTTTTTTGTATTGGTGCTCATTATGGGCACAGTGTCTTATATTGAAATTCCTAAGGAAAGTGATCCTGACATCACGATTCCTATGGCCTATGTGTCTGTTTCACTCGATGGCATATCCCCAGAAGACGCTGACAGCCTTCTGGTTCATCCTTTAGAAAAAGAGCTACAAGGTCTAGAAGGATTAAAAGAACTCAAGTCAACGGCCTCAGAAAGCCATGCTTCCATCATGTTGGAATTTGAGTCAGGGGTTGATATTGACCAAGCCATCAGTGATACGCGTGACAAAGTTGACCGAGCCAAAAGCGAGCTACCAGAAGACGCCGATGAACCAACCGTCACCGAAATCAATTTATCCACTTTCCCTGTAATACGCGTCAACTTATCCGGTAATGTGGATTTCGCCACCTTGAGCCGTACCGCACAACACTTGCAAGATTCCATTGAAGCCATCGATGGTGTGTTAGAAGCCAGCATCAGTGGTGACCGAGATCAGCAAGCGCAGATTATTGTTCGCCCGGAACAATTGGAAAGCTATAACCTTTCATTAACGGAAGTGGCGAATTTTGTTTCAGGCAATAATCGCCTTGTAGCGGCAGGTAATTTGGATACTGGAGCAGGTCGTTTTTCTCTAAAAGTGCCCGGTTTATTAAAAACCAAAGAAGACATTCTTAATCTGCCTGTAAAAGTAGACGGCGACCAAGTTGTTTTATTGGGTGATATCGCCACAGGTGAACTGACGTTTGAAGACCCTAACAGTTACGCTCGAGTAAATGGTAAACGCAGCATTACACTTGGCGTATCTAAACGAGTGGGTGTCAACATTATTGAAACCATTGAATCCGTAAAAGCGGTTGTAGAACAAGAAAGTCGAAGCTGGCCAGACGGCGTCGAATACAGCCTGACAGGCGATAAGTCGGTAGACATAGAAACCTCGTTAAACGACTTATTTAATAACGTTCTTGCCGCCACATTACTGGTGATGATTGTCATTGTTTGGGCGCTTGGGGTTCGCAGTGCGATTTTGGTTGGCTTGGCCATTCCGGGAGCCTTTTTAACTGGAATTTTGCTGTTAAATATTCAAGGTTTTACCATCAATATAGTGGTGTTATTTGCGCTTATTTTGAGTGTCGGCATGTTGGTTGACGGTGCTATTGTTGTCACTGAATATGCCGATAGAAAACTGGCCGAAGGCGCTTCAAAACGCCAGGCTTACAGTGAAGCAGCAAAGCGAATGGCATGGCCCATTACCGCATCTACTGCCACTACATTAGCGGTATTCATGCCATTATTATTCTGGCCAGATATTGTTGGTGAATTCATGCGCTTTATGCCCATCACCATCATTGCGACCCTATCCTCGTCATTAATCATGGCCTTGATCGTGCTTCCCACGATTGGCTCTATTATTGGTAAGAAAGGTGCTTACAGTGATAAAACCATGCATACTTTGCGTATCACTGAAACAGGCAACCTTGCCGATCTGAAAGGCTTCACAGGTCTATACGGGCGCGTACTAACTCGCCTAGTGGAATACCCTATCTGGGTATTGTTGTTTACCATTGCCCTAATGATTTGCATTTTTGCAGGTTACGGTAAGTTTGGCAAAGGAGTGGAATTCTTTCCGGACATAGAACCTGAATCCGCCAACCTTGATATTCGTGCACGTGGCGACCTTTCCCTAGATGAGAAAGACATCTTGGTCAAGCAGGTTGAAGATCAAATCCTCGGCACACCAGAACTAAAGAGTGTCGTTGTACGATCTTATGCCACACCCGATAATAATTCTGCCCCAGACAGTATTGGCTCAATATCAATGGAATTTATTGATTGGTATGAACGCCCTTCTGCTAGCATCATTCTTGATCAGATTCGCGAAAAGACGAAACAGATACCTGGTATCGAAGTCAGCGCTGAAAAAGAGCAAGGTGGTCCACAATCCGGTGCAGATATTCAATTACAACTTAGCTCCAGCTATTCTGAGGCACTCAATCAAGCAGCGAACCAGATCACCAAAGAGCTGTTGCAGCGTGATGAAATTGTCAGCGTCAGTGATGATCGTTCCTTACCTGGTATTGAGTGGCGCATTGACATAAACCGAGAAGAAGCCAGTCGCTACGGAGTGGACGTAAATAGCCTGGGTAATGTGATCAAGCTGGTAACAACAGGCCTCACCTTGAGCGATTTTTTACCAGAAGGCGCAGATGACAAAATTGATATCGTTCTGCGCTACCCTGTAAATCAGCGTAACCTTGAACAATTGGATCAATTACAGATTCCAACCAACCAAGGCAGTATCCCTGCCAGCAACTTTATTGAACGTTATGCTGCCCCGAAACAAGGTGTGGTGAATCGTACTGAAGGAAAGAAAACCATTACCATAGATGCGGATGTTGTCGATGGTCTGGTTGTGGATGAAGTAATCAAGCAGATTAAAGCGAAATTGGATGCCTCAGATTTAGGAGAGACAGTGGATTATGAATTCCGCGGTAACACGGAAGAACAACAAAAATCCATGGTTTTCTTAACCAAAGCCTTTGGTGTGGCTTTCTTTATCATGGCAATCATTTTGGTCACGCAATTTAACAACTTCTTCCAATGTTTGTTGATATTAAGTGCGGTGATTTTCTCTACAATGGGTGTCTTCATTGGTCTAATGGTCAAAGGACAACCTTTTGGTGTGGTCATGAGTGGTGTGGGGGTTATTGCGTTAGCTGGTATTGTGGTGAACAACAATATCGTCTTAATCGATACTTTTAACGGTCTGCGCAAGCAAGGTATGAAAGTTCGCGAAGCCGCCATTCGAACTGGCGTTCAACGTCTACGCCCCGTCCTTTTGACGACCATCACCACCATTCTTGGCTTAGTTCCTATGGTGTTTCAATTAAACATTGATTTAGTGAATCAAGCATTGAGCATAGGTGCCCCTTCTGCCCAATGGTGGACGCAACTTTCCACCGCCATTGCTGGTGGCTTAACCTTTGCAACGCCACTGACCTTGATACTAACCCCCTGCTTACTGGTACTGGGATATCGTCGCAAAGAACGCAAACAGCAAGAAGTCTTGTTGGCTGCAGAGTCTCTGACAAGCGAGGCAAATACAAATGATGAGCAAACGCCTATTCATGCATCATGAAGTGCACAAAAGTCGACTTTTTAGATGACAATTTGTCCAAAGAAAGGGGTTTAAAAGGAGTAGACAGCAACTTGCTCTCATCCATAAATCAGTAAGATAAAAACAACAAAAAGGGCTTATTGGTAAGCCCTTTTTTTGTTGATAAGCAAGGCAACTATACTAATTTCGCTAAGGCCGCTTCCACATCCGCAATAATGTCATCCATGTCTTCTAGACCAACAGAAACACGAACCAAACCTTCCTTAATGCCAGCCTGCGCCTTCTCTTCATCTGTTAAACGACCATGGGTTGTGGTTGCAGGGTGGGTCACGAGAGTTTTACTGTCACCCAAATTGCCCGTGATCGACATCAACTTAACGCTATCAATAAAGCGCCAAGCCGCCTCACGTCCTCCTGCTAATTCAAACGATAACAAGCCACCAAAGTCTTTTTGCTGCTGCTTCGCCAACTCGTGATATTTGTGACTTGGCAAGCCACCATAATTCACCTTCAACACTTTTGGATGGGCTTCCAAATACTCAGCTAATTTCAAAGCGTTAGCAGAGTGCGCTGTCATTCGCAAAGACAAGGTTTCTAGACCATTTAGTAATACCCAAGCGTTAAAAGGGCTCATGCAAGGCCCAGCACTGCGCATGAAGGCAGTGAAGACATCAACTATCTCTTGACTGGCAATCAAGGCACCACCTAAGCAACGCCCTTGACCATCAATAAACTTAGTAGCAGACTGCATTACGATATCCGCTCCTTGCGTGAGAGGATTCTGCAAAGCTGGAGTAGCCAATACCGTATCCACACACAATAGCGCACCTTTGTCATGGGCTAATTGCGCCACTTTTTCCACATCCACCACTTCGTATAATGGGTTTGATGGGGTTTCAAAGTAACACAAGCGTGTTTTATCGTTGATCGCCACTTGCCATGCATCATAATCCGTTGCATCAACATACACGACTTCAACACCAAACTTAGTGGTATAGGTATTAAAGAACTTCACCGTTGAGCCAAAAATATTACGCGAACAAACCACTCGATCTCCAGCACTTAACAGGCTGTATGCCATGGTCATTAATGCTGCCATACCCGAACTTGTCGCAATGGCCGCTTCACCCTTCTCTAAGGTCGCTAAACGTTCTTCAAAAAGCGCTACCGTAGGGTTAGTAAATCGTGAATAGACATTACCATCGTCCTCACCAGAAAATTTACCCGCCGCTTCTTCAGCACTGGCATAGGCAAAGCTTGAAGTGACAAAAATCGCTTCGCTGTTTTCTTGCTCTTGGGTTTGACGCGTTCCCGCATGTATCGCATTGGTTGCGTCTTTATAAGCTGACATTTTGTTCTCCAACAACCTATCTATAACTGTCTCAAATTACGGATCTAACATTATTAGTCTAAATCGACTCACTCGCACACTCTACAAAAAATTAAGCCAGGACGAACCTGGCTTAATGACACATAGGTTCAAACAGTGTCACATAGGATGCATCATGTCACTCGCTTGTACTGCTTCAATAGACGCTTTGTTTTTGTCATTACGACTGCCTTCCAGCTGCATTAAGTAATCCACATCAATATTGCCAGCAATATAAGTCGCATCAAATACCGAGGTATCGAATTCTCGAACATCAGAGTGCTTCTCATCAATACAAGCGTCGATCAGATCTTGTAGATCTTGGAAAATCAACTTATCGGCACCAATCAACTGACAAATCTCATCTGCTTCACGATTATGAGCAATTAATTCTGCCGCAGCCGGCATGTCAATACCATACACATTTGGATAACGTACTTCTGGTGCAGCAGAGGCTATGTAAACTTTCTTTGCCCCCGCTTCCCGTGCCATTTCAATGATTTCTTTACTAGTCGTTCCACGAACAATGGAGTCGTCTACCAAAAGCACCGTTTTGTCTTTGAATTCAAAAGGCACGGGATTCAGCTTCTGGCGCACGGACTTTTTACGCACCGCTTGTCCTGGCATGATGAAGGTTCGACCAATATAACGATTTTTCACTAACCCCTCACGGAATGGAATATTCAAGGCTTGGGCAATTTGCAGAGCGGCTGTACGACTGGTATCTGGAATGGGAATCACCACATCGATATCATGATCTTGCCATTCACGTTGGATTTTCGCCGCCAAACGATCTCCCATGTTCATACGCGCTTTGTACACAGAAATATTGTCAATCACTGTATCTGGACGAGCAAAATATACGTATTCAAATAAACAAGGACGCGCGGCCTTCTTAGGTGTGCATTGGTGTACATGTACCTTATGATTGACATCTAAGAAGATGGCTTCGCCGGGTAAAATATCACGTTCTACTTTAAAACCTGCGGCGTCCAAAGCCACACTTTCAGACGCAACCATGTATTCAATACCAGTCTCAGTTTGACGAGAACCATAAATTAATGGGCGAATGCCATCTGGGTCACGAAAGGCTAAGATGCCGTAACCTGTGATCAGCGCCACCACAGCATAACCACCTTCGATACGCTTATAAACTCGCTCAAGGGCATTAAAAATATCTTCAGGCGTTGGCACCAACTTGCCCTCTTCATGAAGTTCATGAGCCAACACATTGACCAAGACCTCAGAATCCGACGTAGTATTGATATGACGCAAATCAGACTCAAAGACTTCTTGCTTCAATTTCGCCGTGTTGGTCAAGTTACCATTGTGCGCAAGAGAAATACCATAAGGTGAATTAACATAAAAAGGTTGCGCTTCTGCGGAACTGGAAGTACCAGCGGTTGGATAACGAACGTGGCCGATACCAATGTTACCCAGCAATTTTTTCATATGACGAGTGCGAAACACTTCGCTAACAGGTCCATTGTCTTTACGCAGACATAAACGTCCATTATGGCTGGTTACCATACCTGCAGCATCCTGCCCGCGATGCTGAAGAAGGGTTAATGCATCAAAAATTGACTGATTAACCACCGACGTGCCTACGACACCAACGATACCACACATTATCTAGATCCTCGTGTTGGGGAATTGCGACTTGGTCAGTCGCACGATTTTCTTTCAATTATTATCATCACCTAGTAGTGACTAATTACCAAGGGCACGATCAATGAGAGTCGAATCCATTAGTTCCGAACTCTTGCCTAACATTTCACGTGTCCATTCATTCAATTGACCTAACTGGGGGATCAACTGCGATGTTTGCCAAAATTCTGTTTCTTGAATGGCTGGGCTAAGACTCAATAGAGACACAAATGCCACCACAATCAAACTGCCACGAGCAAATCCAAATAACATACCCAATACGCGATCAGTACTAGATAAACCTGTCACTTGAATTAACGAACCCAACAAAAAGCTTACCAAAGCACCAACGACCAAAGAGGCGACAAACAAGGAGATAAAGGCCACAATGTAGCGTATTTGGTCATTCTGGACTTGTTCAACCAACAGGGATTGCATCTGATCTGAAAACTTCACAGCCACCACAAAGGCCACCACCCAAGTGAGCAGTGACAGCACTTCTTTGACGAAACCGCGCTTTAAACTCAACAAAGAAGATAACACCACAACGGCCACAATCAGCCAATCAACGGTTGCCATTTATGTCTTTACTCCATGAACATCTATTAATCGCTGCGGAGTGTAACAGATGAATTAGGGATTCAAAATACTGACTTGAAAGCCAATGATCAATTCACCGAATACTTAACAACCAGACCCGCTAAGCCAAACTCTTTTTTTATGTCGTCGCGAATTTTTTTCGAAGTTTCACGTTTAAATTCAGGCCCCACAAACACCTTATGGAGAGAGTTAGTGGTGATGCTGTATGCGTCGTAATTCGCCTCTTGTAACTTTGCAACCAGCCGCGTGGCATTGTCTTTACTTTTAAAGGTGGCAATTTGCACAGTCCAGCGATCCGCCGCCGCTGTCACGCTAGGCAGCGGTTTGGTTTTCGCCACTTCTGCCTTTTTCAGCTCCGTCACCGACTTAGCCACAGGAATCAGTTCTATATCTTGTGGGTCTTTTGGCGCCGCTTGTTGGGAATCAATTTCTTGAACAGACTTAACTGGAGCAATCTTTACCACCTCAAATGCCGGGGGTTCTGAGACCACTACTTGCATATCCAATTCTGCAGGCCGCTCTCCATCAAGCACCAAAGGTAATACTATGGCCGCCGAAGCTACTATCAAACCAGCGCCAATGAGTCGATAGGTTAAAGCTCTATCTATCATAATTCATGCTTTCCCTTAGCCATTTGCAAATACTCTGAGACAGTCACAAAAGAACCAAACACCACGATGGCACGATTTTCCATCAATGCTTGTTGTTTTGCCGCTTGAAAGGCCTGTGATACCGTTTCAAAAGCGTGGCACGACACTGACGAGGTGTCGGTTTCTTTGCTAATCAATGAAATAAGTTGTGTGGCTTTCGCCCCTCTTGAGCCAGCCAAATCAGCACAATACCAAGTTGCAAAACGACTCGCTAAACTGGCGATCACACTGTGAATGTCCTTATCCTGCAACATGCCACACACAGCAATAGGTTGACACTCAAACCCTGCTAGACGTTGCTGAAGTTCAACAGCGGCTTCCGGATTATGAGCGACATCGATATATACATCAGGTTGCTCAGCTACATGCTGAAAGCGCCCTGTTAATTCAGCATGAGCGAATAAATTCAACAGTGCTTCATGCTGCGGAGCCAATCCCATATAAACTAAGACAGCCACCACGGTCGCGGCATTTTGTAATGGCAATGATGGAATGGGTAAATGGTCAAAACGCACTTCCTGGTTATACCAAGACCATGTATCGCCAGACACCTTAAAATGAAAGTCTTGGCCCTTTTGTTTCAAGATAGAGCCAATCTCAGCGGACGTTTGGGCAATACTGACCGGGGGGTTCTCTACCCCACTGATCAACAAGCAATCACGACGCGCAATGCCAGTTTTCTCTCGACCAATGACTTCAATGTTATCGCCTAACCAGTCCATATGATCAAGGGCAATGGAAGTCACCACAGCCACATCCGCATCTATCATATTGACCGAATCCAGACGACCACCTAAGCCGACTTCCAACACCCAATAATCCAACTGAGCATGATGAAAAATCCACAACGCCGCCAAGGTACTGAATTCAAAGTAGGTTAATGCTGTATCACCACGTGCTTGCTCAATGGCTTCAAAAGCCTGACAAATTAAATCGTCGTTACAGGCTTCATTATTGATGGCAATGCGCTCGTTGAAATCAATGAAGTGAGGTGAAGTGTAGGTGCCAACAGAATGGCCTTGTGAAACCAGATATTGCGTCAACATGGCGCAGGTAGAACCTTTACCATTGGTTCCAGACACAGTAATGACTTGTTGATTTGGTCGCCCTAAGTTCAGCTTAGCAAGGACTCGATTACCTCGCTCTAAGCCCAACTCAATTTCCGCGGGATGCTGGCTCTCAATATAAGAGAGCCAGTCCGCTAATGACGACTTTGTCATTGAGTTATGCAACCTTATGATGGGTTAGCATGGCTAGGATATTAAACAAACGATCTCGCATTTCATCACGCTTAATGATCATATCCAAAGCGCCTTTATCCAATAGGAATTCACTGCGCTGGAAGCCTTCTGGTAATTTTTCACGCACGGTTTGCTCGATAACACGAGGCCCCGCAAAACCAATCAAGGCATTTGGCTCAGCCACATTCAAATCACCCAACATAGCCAAAGAAGCGGATACACCACCAAACACAGGGTCTGTCATCACAGAAATGTAAGGGATGCCCTCTTGCTTCATACGTTCCAGACCGGCACTGGTTTTCGCCATTTGCATCAAAGAAATCAAAGCTTCTTGCATGCGCGCGCCACCACTGGCAGAAAAACACACCAAGGGGAGGCGTTTTTCAAGACAAACGTTTACCGCTTGTATAAAACGCTCACCTACAATAGCTCCCATAGAGCCACCGAGGAAACTGAATTCAAAAGCAACGGCCACCACAGGCATACCGTTTAATTCACCCTGCATTGCTACCAAGGCGTCTTTTTCACCTGTGGCTTTTTGTGCATCAACAAGACGATCTTTATAACGCTTGGAGTCTTTAAACTTCAACTTATCTTCTGGTTCAAGATGCGCACCGATTTCCACACGACCTTCTTTGTCCAAAAAGATGTCGAGACGACGACGAGCACTGACACGTAAGTGATGATTACACTTAGGACATACTTCTAAATTCTTTTCCAATTCTGGACGATACAAAACGTTTTCACATTTTGGGCACTTCTTCCATAAACCTTCCGGTACCGAACCTGATGATGTACGACGCTTATCACTACGTACAATAGAAGGTACAAACTTATCTAACCAGCTACTCATTTATTTCTCCATACTTCTTTAATTGCTGCCACTCAGGCGTCCATTTCACTACGCATCGGAGCCAAAATTGCACCCAGAGCGTCAGCTATCTGTTCTTTCTGTTGATCTTTATTCTCTGCTATCGCGTTAACCAATACGCTGCCTACTATGACACCATCTGAACAACGGCTTACTGCAGCAGCAGTTTTTGCATCGCGAATGCCAAAACCGACACCAATAGGTAAATCGGTCACACCACGCAAACGATCAACATGATCTTGAACACTGTCCACATCCAACGCGCTTGAACCCGTTACTCCTTTAACGGAAACGTAGTACACATAACCGGATGCTAAATCACAAATCTTCTTCGCTCGTTCCATTGTCGTGGTAGGTGACAACAGATAAATTAGATCAATCTCATTTTGTCGGAAGCATTCTACTACATCTGTCGCTTCTTCTGGAGTCAGATCTACTAATAAAACACCATCCACTCCAGCTTGTTTTGCTGCATCAGCAAACTTTTGGTAGCCGTAAAACTCAATCGGGTTCAAATACCCCATTAAAACAATAGGGGTCGTCGAATTACCACGACGGAATTCAGCAATAATATCCAATACTTTTCGGACACTGGTGCCCGCCGCTAAAGCACGTTCGCAAGCCAGTTGAATCACAGGGCCATCGGCCATAGGATCAGAAAACGGCATACCAATTTCAATCACATCCGCACCCGCATCTACCAATGCATTCATCATGGTCACAGTGTACTCAGGTGAAGGATCCCCAGCAGTGATATAAGGAATGAGGGCCTTTTTACCAGATTTTTGTAAATTTTCAAAACATTGCTTTATTAGGCTCATACTTCAATCCCATCCAATTCTGCCACAGTCAGAATGTCTTTATCACCACGACCAGACAGATTCACGACCACTAGCTGATCAGGGCGCATACTAGAAGCCAATTTCATACCATAAGCAACCGCATGACTGGATTCCAACGCTGGCATAATACCTTCCAAGCGCGTCAAATCACGAAAAGCCTCCATCGCCTCATCGTCATTAATCGCCACATAGTTAGCTCGACCAACGTCTTTCAACCAGGCATGCTCAGGGCCAACGCCAGGATAATCCAAACCAGCTGAAATAGAATGCGTTCCGATAATCTGACCATCATCATCTGCCATCACATAGGTGCGATTACCGTGCAACACACCTGGACGACCAGCAGATAATGGCGCCGCATGACGACCCGTTTCCACACCATCACCACCGGCTTCAACACCATACATAGCCACAGATTCGTCTTCAATAAAGGGATAAAACATACCAATGGCATTGGAGCCGCCACCGACACAAGCCACCACCGCATCAGGTAAACGACCTTCTTGCTCCATACATTGCTGTTTTGCTTCGCGACCAATCACAGCTTGAAAATCACGCACTAGCTTAGGGTATGGATGTGGGCCAGCCGCCGTGCCTATGATGTAAAAAGTATCGTCCACATTGCCAACCCAATAACGCATGGCTTCGTTCAAAGCGTCTTTTAAGGTTTTGGTTCCTGACTCAACGGGCACCACTTCCGCACCCAATAACTTCATACGGTAAACGTTCAAAGATTGACGACGAATGTCTTCCGCCCCCATGAAAACTTTACACTTCAAACCTAAGCGAGCTGCTACTGTCGCCGAAGCCACGCCGTGTTGCCCAGCTCCCGTTTCAGCTATGATATTCGGCTTGCCCATATGCTTGGCCAAAAGCGCTTGACCTATGGTGTTATTAATCTTGTGCGCACCCGTGTGATTCAAATCTTCACGCTTTAAATAAATCTTCGCACCACCGGCTTTTTCAGTAAGGCGCTCGGCAAAATACAATGGCGATGGACGGCCAACATAATGAGCAAGGTCTTTATCAAAAGCCGCCTGAAAATCGGCATCTTTAGAAAGGGTGTCGTACATCTTTGCCAAATCATCCAGAGCGGACATCAGAGTTTCAGAGACAAACACCCCACCGTAGTCACCAAAACGGCCATGTTCGTCCGGCAAATTCATTGGGATTTTTTTATTATCCACGTTTCGCTCCAGCTATAAATTCAATTACTTTTTGTGAGTCCTTACGACCTTTTGATAATTCCACGCCACCACTCACATCAACTGCATAAGGTTGCACTTGGCTAACCGCTTGTCGCACATTATCTGGGGTCAAACCGCCAGCCAACACTATCGGTTTACTCAGATTGTCAGGAATGAGCGACCAATTAAATGTCTCACCCGTACCACCTGGAACCCCTTTTTTATAAGCGTCTAGCAAGATAGCGCTAGCAGATGTGTATTGTGACACACTGCGCTCGATATCATCACCTTCTTTTACCCGTAATGCCTTCATATAGTGACGACCATAAGACGCACATTCGGCTTCATCTTCACGGCCATGAAATTGAATCATCCACCGAGGGTTAGCAGTAATCACCTGCTCAACCAAAGACTTATCTGCATCCACAAAGAGCGCCACAGGCACCACAAAGGGAGGCAAGTTGGCGACTATTTGATTCGCTATATCAGGACTCACATAACGAGGACTTTTATCGTAAAAAACAAAGCCCAAAGCATCAGCACCCGCGGCAACCGCGACTTCAGCATCATCCAGATTGGTTATTCCACAGATTTTAACTCGGCAATTCATATTTTGACTCGTCTACCCTTGGTAAAAAATGTGGCCCTAATTTGCACACAGGCACATTAAAATGTGACGGGTACTCAGCATCCACAAAATACAGTCCATAAGGCGGTGCTGTGATACCCCCTTTTGCCCTGTCTTTTGCATCCAAGACTTGCTGCGCCCATTCTACAGGCTGCTCGCCTGCTCCTATGGTCATTAACACCCCTGCAAAATTACGAATCATATGATGTAAAAAAGCATTGGCGCGCACATCCAAAACAATGTATTGCCCCAATGCCTGCACATCAAAATTCACAATAGTACGCACTGGTGTGTGTGCCTGACAACCAACAGCACGAAATGAAGTAAAATCATGGGTACCAATATAGGTTTTTGCGGCTTCACGCATACGATTCACATCAAGAGACTTATAGGTCCAAGTCACTCCTTTTGCCAAAATCGCAGGGCAAAATTCGGCTTGATAGATCACATAACGATAACGTCGTGTTAACGCGCTGAATCTAGCATGGAAGTCATCGGCCACAGAGCGTGCGGCAACAACCGTAATATCATCAGGAAGATAAGTATTAACACCCAAAGTCCAAGCGCGTTCATTACGCTCGGCTTGGGTTTCGAAGTGAACCACTTGGGCACTGGCATGCACACCGGAATCAGTTCGTCCTGCACACACCACCTTAACAGTATGGTTGGCAATAACAGATAAGGCTTTTTCTAAACTTTCTTGAACACTTGGAACATCAAACTTTTGGGCTTGCCAGCCCTTATACGCTGAGCCGTTGTATTCAACGACCAGTACCACTTTCTTAGTCACTTGGGAACATTCGCTCCATCATACTTTGTGCTTCGGCAATTTGCTGTTCATTACCAGACTCAACCACATCTTCCAAGATAACTCGAGCACCTTCTTCGTCCCCCATGTCCATGTAGGCTCTGGCTAAATCTAACTTGGTTGCCACTTCATCCCCACTGGCATCAAAGAAATCAAACTCTTCTTCATCATCACTGGCTTCTTCATCCGATGCAGCTTCAGCTTCACCAAATTCTGGTACTTCAAGCTCATCATCTGCTTCATTCTCCATTTCAGCCAGCGTTTCTTCTATGGAGTTTTCAACACTGTCGTCTGGCACACCATTAAAAATGCCAGACTCATCAACGTCTTCTTGTTCATTATCTTCTAATAAATTAGAAACAAAAGATGCTTCATCACTGTCAATTTCAGGCTCATCGAAAACGTCAAAATCATCCGTTTCTGGTTCTTCATCCGCCGTCGCTTCCTCAACCGCTTGATCAAAAACATCCAGCTCAGGTTCCATAGTCGGAATCTCATCTTCTGCTGGTTCGTCTTCATTATCATCACCTAAATCCAGCACAGGATCAGGTAAGTCATCTACCTCTTCAAAACCTGGGAATTCTTCTGGCTCATCCGCGTTTTCCAGAATATCTTCCGCGACGGCCTCTTCCTCAAAGCCCATTTCATCGTCATCAGTCACCTCTGGGAACTCAGTTGAAGTGACCTCTTCGTCAAAAGATTTGAATTCCTCCGACTCACCATCACCAGCGACCACCTCTTCATCAGGCGTATCAAAATCAAAGGCGAAAGGATCTTCTTCAGGTAACTCTTGTTTTATTTCAGGTTCAGCAGGTGCCTCATCCATTGCCTCAGCCACCACAGGCGCTGCAGCGACAGCCGCTGCTGCAGGTGCGAGATCAAATTCATCCTTTGACACCACCTCTTCTTCGGCTTTTTTCTTACCTGAACGGCGCATAATTAAGCCGATAAGGAATCCAAGCAAAAGGAGAACCACAGCACCGATAGAAACGACAATAGGATTACCAAACACTTTATTCATCAGAGAGTCGGCTTCCGCCTGCTCTTTTTCACGACGAATTTGATCCGCTTCTAACAATTGATCAACCGTATTTTTTTGCTCTTGCATTGCCTGCTGAGCACTGGCAAGTTGTTGCTGTAACTCTGCCATCTGCTTGTCTTTCAGGTTAATCAGCTGTTCTAATGTTTCCAACTGATTATTGAGCTCTGTTAGCTGATCTGATAATTCTGTTTTTTCACGCTGTTCTTTATCCAGCATCTCTTGAGAAGCGGACAATTCAC
This sequence comes from Marinomonas sp. THO17, assembly GCF_040436405.1. NCBI lineage: Bacteria > Pseudomonadati > Pseudomonadota > Gammaproteobacteria > Oceanospirillales > Oceanospirillaceae > Marinomonas > Marinomonas sp. THO17. Next base: position 617,160 of record NZ_AP031575.1, read on the forward strand.
TTTTCAAGGATTCCACTAATGCCGAATCATTACCCTCATTAGAACTTGCTTCTTTCTCCGGTAACACACTTTGCCCAGAGGCCAAGGTCAATTTATCACCCGTGTTTTCAGGTGTTGAATCCGCAGGTTTGGCTTCTGCCTGAGTATTTAACTGCGCTTGCTTAACCTCGCCTTGAGTCGCTCCTCTAGCCGCTTTCAGGGCCATCCAAGCATCGTGTTGACGAAGAAACTCTTCTCTGGAGATATCATTGTTAAAAAGTGCTATTTGATCTTGTGTCGGCAAACGCAGCACCGCCCCCTCTTTAAGAAGGTTGATGTTGTCAGAATAGAAGGCATCTTTATTGAGGGCCTGAATGGCCATCATGGTTTGATAAATCGTCAATTGATTGGCAGGACGATTGCGGCCAGCGATAGACCAAAGAGTATTACCTCTTTGGACATTAAATTGGCCTTGTGATGACATTTGTTGTGCCCTTTGTGTCGCTTGACGGAACACACTGCCTGAAGCCGTATTAGTTTCCTCTGGTACGCTTGCCTGAGCAGCTTGCACCACTTCACTTTTGGCTTTTTCTACCAATGCCGTTTGATTTAACGGCACTTGATATTCTCGAACAACCTGCCCACTCGGCCATCGAGCCGCCAGCACAAAGTGCAACTCATCAACCATCAAAGGCATGTCCGATGTCACAGAAACAATTATTTCACCATTATCCTGTGCCACATCAAACTTTAATTGTGATAAGACCCTAGTTGGCGCAAAGCCTGCTTGACGAAATTCGCTCTCACTTCCGAGACGAACCAAAATGTCTTCTGTGGTCAATGCACCAACATCGGTAAGCTCAATTTTCCCACGGTACGGCTCATTTAAGCTCGATTGCGAGGTTAACTCACCCAACTCTAATGCGTAACTGCTAGACACATAAAGTGCACCTGACACAGCCATACTGACGAGGGTTTTTCTGAGCATAAGCTTCCCTTTATTTACGAATAACGGACACAAATATTTAACAAGTATCTTACACAGGTGAGCATTTATCAATAGCTTTAGAATCAATGGTTTGGACTTCTCAAACCCCTGCTCAAATTTCGCACAGATTTTACACAAATCCAACAAACTAACTCTGGCAAAATGAGAGCGTTATGTATTTCGCCAATTAACTCCCCCAAAACTGAACAAATTGCTCTTTAAAATAAAAGCCCTGAATGTAATCCACACCGATTTGATGAGCAAAGGCAACATCCGATTCTGTTTCCACACCTTCCAACACCACTTTTTTGCCTGTCACCTTGGCAAAATCGATAATTTTTTCAACGAACACCATAAAATTAGCATCTAATCTTTGTTCTAGCACACATTTATCTAATTTAACCCACTCTACCAGCTGTAAAACCGCCACTGACAACATGGATTTTGGATTACACAGGTCATCCAACGCTGTCCTCACCCCAAGCTGATTAAAAACTTCAATCATGGACAAACTCATCATGGCATCACTCATTGCTGAGTTTTCAATCAATTCCACCACCACTCGGCCTTTATCTTGCGCTTGTATCAAATCGATAAAGGGATTATCAGCAAGCTTTTTACCACAAGCATAAAAAGCGTCCTGATCGAGATTCACAAAGATCCTGTGTTGATTAGATAAACCGCTCAACTGAATACGCTTTTGGGCCAACTCCACTTGTAAAAGCAATAATGGATTATCATGCAGCGCGGCATACACATAATCTGGTGGTATCAAGTTACCATGAGCATCTTTAAAACGTGACAGGGCTTCATAGGCGTACACCTCCTTTGAATCGAGAGCCACAATTGGCTGAAATTCCGCTCCAAATCGTTGTGCTTCTATTAATTCCAATAACTGTCGTTGTGACAACATCATCTATTAACCAATACTCTATAAAATAAGGGAGAACGATAATGATACTCATCTAATGATAAGGCAAGATAAAATCATCAAAAAGCACAGTTTTTATTTTATTTTTCATGAGCTTACAAATGACTTAAAGATGACTAAACAGGTTTAATTGCTGTCTATGTAAAGAAATGTCTAGAGTCTTCTAGGCACAATTGAGAAACGATATCATTTTCAGGTAACGACAAACTGCCATTAGCCTTATGAGGAAACCATGAAAAAATGCTTTGCTGTTACTGCCGTTATCACCGCAGTAGGATTCACTAACGCTCTAGCCGCACAAAGCGATCCATCCCAAACCAGTTATCAAATCGAAAAAAACATTACTTTTAAACGCATTGACAACAAAGACATCAAACTCGATCTTTATCTGCCAAAAGCAAACACAGATACCAAAAGCCCATTGTTAGTCTGGGTACATGGTGGGGCATGGAAACGTGGCTCAAAGGACGCCATTCCCAATAAAAACCCACTATTACTCCGTTCGGTCCTTGAAGCTGGTTATGCCTTGGCATCTGTTGACTATCGCTTAAGTGGTGAGGCTAGCTTTCCAGCACCAGTTCAAGACATAAACGACGCCATTAACTTCCTCAACCAACATGCCAATGACTACAATATAAAAGCGGATGAGTTGGTCATGATGGGACGATCCGCAGGTGGGCATTTAGCAGGCTTTATCGGCGCAACAAATGCCGCTTATGACAAGGTAGATTTTTACACTCACCCCAATTACAAAGTCGATGCCGTCGTCAGCTTCTTTGGCCCTACCGACCTACTGGCTATGGGCACCAAAAACGGCAAAAAAGTCGGACCAAGATCCTCTGTTTCCATGTTTCTTGGCAGCGCCCCTACCGACAATCCAGAACTCGCCAAACAAGCCTCTTCGACAAGTTACATCAACGCCCATTCTCCAGCTTACATTCAACTACATGGAGATGAAGACAAACGCGTTCCCCTATCACAAAGTGAACACCTCAAAGCCTTACTGGATCAATATGGTGTGGACAACGAACTCTATGTAGAACAAGGCGTCGGCCACAGCGCACGCATCTTTGACAGTGAAAAATATGTACCGACTGTGATGGCCTTTTTGAAAAAGCACTTTCCAGTGAATCAATAAAGCTTATTGGCCTTCAACACAAAAAAGCCCCGCTACCTTTCGGCAGCGGGGCTTCTTTTTCAGCTGAGCTGAGTGTTGGGGGATGATTACATCATGCCGCCCATGCCACCCATGCCGCCCATGCCGCCCATGTCTGGCATAGCTGGTGCGTCTTCTTTTGGAAGGTCAGCAACCATAGCTTCAGTCGTGATCATCAGACCAGCAACAGAGGCAGCAGCTTGAAGAGCAGAACGAGTTACTTTCGCTGGATCTAGGATACCCATTTCCAACATGTCACCGTATTCACCTGTCGCAGCGTTGTAACCGTAGTTACCTTCGCCTAGCTTGACTTTGTCAACAACCACAGAGGCTTCGTCACCTGCATTGCTAACGATTTGGCGCATTGGCGATTCCATTGCACGAAGTGCTAGGGCGATACCCACGTTTTGGTCTTCGTTATCGCCTTCCAAAGTCTGTACTTTTGTCAAAGCGCGAACCAAGGCAACACCACCACCGGCAACAACACCTTCTTCAACCGCAGCGCGAGTCGCGTGAAGTGCATCGTCAACACGAGCTTTCTTCTCTTTCATTGCCACTTCAGTCGCCGCACCAATCTTGATAACCGCAACACCACCAGCCAACTTGGCTACACGTTCTTGAAGTTTCTCTTTGTCGTAGTCAGAAGAAGAGTTAGCAATTTCTGCGCGAATTTGCTCAACACGAGACGTGATGTTTGCCGCATCGCCAGCACCATCAACTATGGTTGTGCTTTCTTTTGTCAAGGTAACACGCTTCGCCGTACCTAATTGCTCAAGAGTTGTGCCTTCAAGACTTAGGCCCACTTCTTCAGAGATCACAGTCGCACCCGTTAGGATGGCGATGTCTTCCAACATAGCTTTACGACGATCACCGAAACCAGGTGCCTTAGTGGCTGCCACTTTCACGATACCGCGCATGCTGTTAACAACCAATGTCGCCAAGGCTTCGCCTTCAACGTCTTCAGCGATAATCAACAATGGACGAGAGGATTTTGCAACGCCTTCCAATATCGGTAGCAGATCACGGATGTTAGAGATTTTCTTATCAACCAATAGGATGAATGGATTTTCAAGTTCCGCACTCATGGTTTCTTGGTTGTTAATGAAGTAAGGAGATAGGTAACCGCGATCAAACTGCATACCTTCTACAACATCTAGCTCGTCTTCGAAACCAGAACCTTCTTCTACCGTGATAACACCTTCTTTACCAACACGCTCCATTGCTTCCGCAATGATTTTACCGACAGACTCATCAGAGTTAGCAGAGATAGTACCTACTTGCTCCACTGCACGAGTATCAGCACAAGGTGTTGCAAGGGCAGCGATTTCCGCAACAACCGCTTCAGATGCTTTGTCGATACCACGCTTAAGATCCATTGGGTTACGACCTGCTGCAACAGATTTAAGACCTTCTGTTACCAAAGCTTGCGCCAAAACGGTAGCGGTTGTTGTACCATCACCCGCAACATCGTTCGCTTGAGACGCAACTTCTTTAACCATTTGCGCGCCCATATTTTCGAATTTATTTTCCAATTCGATTTCTTTCGCAACGCTGACACCGTCTTTGGTAACCAAAGGTGCACCGAAAGATTTTTCGATGACTACGTTACGACCTTTAGGCCCCAAAGTTACTTTCACTGCATCAGCAAGTACGTTAACACCTTTAAGCATTTGCTGACGCGCACTGTCTCCAAATTTCACTTCTTTAGCTGACATGCTCTAATACCTTTTTAACTGTTTTAATCATGTAAAAATAAATAAGAAAGACAAGAAGAATTAAGCTTCTACCACTCCGTAGATTTCATCTTCTTTCATGATAAGTAGTTCTTCACCGTCGATTTTCACTGTCTGGCCAGAGTATTGACCGAACAAAACAGTGTCACCAACACTAACAGCAAGCGCTTGCACGTCACCATTAGACTGAATACGGCCAGTGCCCACAGCCAAAACCTCGCCTTGTGTCGGTTTTTCTGTAGCAGATCCAGGTAAAACAATACCAGATGCGGTTGTTGTTTCTTCTTCTTTACGGCGAACAACGACACGATCGTGCAAAGGACGAATATTCATCTCTCATTTTCTCCAAATTAAAACAATACCAGGACTCCCCTGGCAGGACTTATCTCGCACTCTCGCGAGAATCTCTATTCGTGCTCATATATAGAGCTACTCAATTATTTTTCAACCCCAGAAAAAAATTATTTTTTATCAATTAAATCATTATCTTCGTTCTCGTATTCGCCTTCGATGATGTCACCATCTTGAGAAGATCGATACTGACCGCCAGCACGCCACTGGGCTCCTCGCGCCATCATGGAACTCATCAATTTAATTACCAAACCAGCGGCAAACAGTTTGCGCAAGCCGGGAATCAACAGCAAACCACCAATGGCATCGGTTACAAATCCTGGCATCAACAAACACAGACCTGCAAACAACAACATCACGCCTTCAGCCACTTCTGAGGCGGGCAACTCTCCACGCTGCATTTTCTCTTGGGCTTTCAAGGACATTTGCAAACCTTGCTTACGGATCAAACTCACCCCTACAATGGCGGTAAGGAATACCAGTCCCACTGTGGCCAAACTGCCAATTTCGCTGCCGACCTGAATCAGCACCGTCATTTCGATTATGGGCACAAGGATAAAAAGAAATATCGCAAATCTCATGATCACCTTCATTTTGTTTTTGAGTTAACAGGTTACTATGGGCAACAAAGCAACTAATCAAGCGATGAGCGAGTTTAAATCGCAAGTATTTCAAATTTTGAATCAAACTCAGATGGGAGAATGTGTGAGTTATGGTGACATAGCGAAACAGGCTGGCTTTCCAGGTTACGCACGTCAAGTAGGCCAATTACTAAAAAAACTCCCTAAAGACACCAAATTGCCTTGGTATAGAGTCATCAATGCACAAGGCCGAATCAGCTTTGCAGAAGGCACAGATGCTTACCTGAGACAGAAACAACACCTTGAAGCGGAAGGTTGGTTAATTGTCGGGAAAAAACTACAGACTAATAATCAAACCAAACTAAAAACTAAGTAAATTCAAGAGTGTCAGAAAGCCTTATCAACTAAAGTGTCGTTTTTTTGATCAAAAACAGGCATGATGTCTCTAATTAAAGGATTTTGTAGACAATTCATCACCCAATAAAGAAGGAACTCAATAAGATGAATAGTAAGAAGGTAGATTCGTTGATCGCAACCCGAGGCATTTTAAAAGGCCTCAACTCCACCCTTGGCCTCACCTGTATTAGTCTCATCCTTATCTTCGTGCTGTATAGCATTCTACTAGGCAAAACCGCCAGCTCTCAATTTTTCAATATCAAAAACTGGATTGAGCAAACCCTTGGCTGGTATTACATTGCCTTGATGCTGGCAGCGTTTCTGATCTGCGTATATTTCATGCTTTCCAAAGTGGGTAGCATTCGTCTTGGGCGGGATAACGAAAAACCAGAGTTTTCTAATTTTGCTTGGTTTTCCATGTTATTTAGCTGTGGCACTGGCGCAGGAATGTTGTTTTTTTCCATGTCGGAGCCCATGCTGCACTTTGCCAGTCAATGGAACGGTGGCAATCCTTTCATGAATGTTGAAACCAAGCAGGCGGTACAGGCTTTTTTTGCTGCCAAACAAACCGCGCTGGAAAATGGTTTACAGCCTGGACAAAACGGCTTCCCTGTACCAAACGATTTGGTTGCCGATGCGGCCTCAGCAGGCTTAACACTTACCTTTTTCCATTGGGGAACAGTTGCATGGGGCATGTATGGCTTAGTGGGATTGTCTCTGGCCTATTTTGCCTACCGAAAAGGCTTACCTTTATCCATTCGTTCAGCGCTTTACCCTATAATTGGCGATAAAATTTACGGCCCAATAGGCAATATTGCGGATATTCTCGCTGTACTCGGCACGATTTTTGGTATCTCCACCACATTGGGGCTGGGCATCCAACAAATTGGTGCAGGCTTAGTTGCATTAGGCATTATTGAACACACTTCTTTATCTATCACAATTGGCTCCATCGTCATTGTGACGGCACTGGCTACCTTATCCGCCACCAGTGGCGTATCACGAGGGATAAAATCCTTAGCCACTTCCAACAGTTATATCTGCATTATTATCCTGCTGTATTTTCTGTTCGCCAGTGACGGTACCAATTACATCATTGCCAACACCTTAACTTCGTTAGGCGACTTTATATCGAATGCCACAGCAATGAGTTTATGGACAGCTCGTAGCCCTGAAGAACGAACCTGGCAAGGGAGTTGGACAATTTTTTACTGGGGGTGGTGGATCGCTTGGTCTGCTTTTGTTGGTTTATTTATTGCTCGAATCTCTCGTGGTCGTACCATTCGTGAATTCGTACTGGGAGTGATTTTAATTCCATCTTTGGCAGCCATGCTGTGGTTTGGCATCATTGGCTCCGCAGGCATTTACGAATCCATCTACGGCACGGACATGAGCATTTATAATGAGGCCGTCACGAATTGGAATTACGCTGGTAGCCTATATGCCGCTTTTGACGTATTAACACCTGGAAATATGGCTTTCATTGCCAAAGGTTTTGCGCTTATTGCCGTGGTGATTTTCTTTATAACCGCTGCAGACTCCGGCACCTTAGTGGTAGGACGATTACTTGCATTTGGCCGTCGTCCCCCCAAACAACAGATCATTATCTGGGGTATTCTATTGGGCGCAGTCACCTTAATTGTTTTATTAATGGGCGGCAGAGAAGCATTACAAGGTTTGCAAGCAGCCTCTATTGCTGGTGCGCTCCCCTTCTCTCTGGTAGTGATCGCCATGATGTTTGGTTTGATTAAATCGCTCATGAAAGAAGATCAATTGCTGACCTCAAAGCAAACAGAGATAAGTAACAACGTAAAAACCGATAATCTCTAAAACGAACAATCTGAAATACGATTCTAGAAAGACAACACAAAAGCCATATTCACCTTGCAAGGCGAATATGGCTTTATGACTTAGCCTTCCTTAACTAAGTGAGCTTACTTAGTCACGAAAATTAGTAAATTGTACGGGTTGGCCAAGGTCAGCACCGCGCAATAAACTCATCACTTGTTGTAGATCATCACGCTTCTTACCTGTTACACGTAATTGATCTCCTTGAATTTGCGCCTGCACCTTAATTTTGCTGTCCTTGATCATTTTTACGATCTTTTTAGCTTCAGCGGTTTCAATGCCTTCTTTCATTTTAATGGCCTGCGACACACGCATACTGCCTCTATCAACCTCTTCCTTTTCCAGACTTTTCAAGTCAATGCCGCGCTTTACTAACTTCTGGTTCAAAATATCAGACAATTGAGTCAATTGAGGCTCTGCTTCAGCGTGCATAACAACGCTGGTCTTATCCTTAATTTCAAAGCTGGCTTTCACCCCTTTAAAGTCGTAACGTGTGGTCAGTTCACGATTGGCTTGGTCTACCGCGTTGCTGACTTCGTGCCAGTCCAATTCAGAGACAACATCAAATGATGGCATTTTCTGCTCCTATGCATTTTCAATCAATTCATTTGGCGCGATAATAGCAAGAAATGAAATGAAACACCTAATGGATCACCCTATGAAACAAACTCGTTGGTTAGTGGTCGGCTCAGGCGCAATTGGTCTTTTTTGGGCCTGCAAGCTGAAACGACTCGATCACAAAGTGCATATGGTCTACCGCAGCACCAACCCCGGGAAATACATCACCCTTGATGCTCATGTTGATGAGTATGGCGAACAACTGGCTGAAACTCAGGTCTATAAAATCAAACCTTTCACCGCAGCCGAACTAGAAAAACAATATGACCGAGTGTTGCTCTGCACCAAATCCTTTGATCTGCTTAATGCTTACCAACAAATCGCGCCACACTTGACCAAAGACGCGGAGGTGATTTGCCTGTGCAACGGCATGGGGGCACAAGCTGAATTGGCTAATGTACTCACAGCAGAGCAAACCCTATGGGCGGGCGTTACTAACGAAGGGGTGTTAAAAGTCGATATTAATCACATCAAGCACACTGGACTTGGGGATACCTTCGTTGGCCAATGGAACCGTGAAGCCGCAATGAAGACCTGTCCATTAGAAGGCTTTGGGGTCATCAATATTCATCAAAGAATTCTTGAGAAGCTTGCTGTCAATGCTGTCATCAACCCCATTACAGCCATTTTCAACTTGCATAATGGCGACATTCTCAATGATGAATATCAAAATTTGGTGCAGGCTACCCTCTCTGAACTGGCGAGTATTTTTACCCATCCTAAGTTTACTTACGCCGAACAAAGCCAACATCTCACCTACGACAACTTAAAAAATCGTGTCGAAACCGTGGCTAAATTAACGCGTTTAAATCGTTCTTCCATGTACGAAGATTTGCGCTTACAACGCCAAACCGAAAACGATTTTATCTCAGGTTTTTTAATCCATCACAGCCCAATCGATCTCAAAGTTCAGCCCTTACTCCATGAGGGCATAGCTCATCCCGAACGACGTGATGAAGTACAAAAAAAGCTGCTAAGCCTTGCTTAGCAGCTTTTAATCAGAGCCGTATTCAATCAACATCAACAAGCGACTGCGCTCATTCAAACCTTAGAGCTTGGTAATTTTTTCCTTAGTTAAGGCAATTTTCTTCTCTTTGTACAAGGCACCCAAGGCTTTTTTGTAGGTGGCCTTACTTACTTTAAAGACTTTATATATGGCTTCAGGTGAAGCTTTGTCGGTTAAATCCGATTCACCACCTTGCGCTTCCAAATAATCCATCACATCATCCAAAATATTGCGAACTTTTTTATAACCCACCTCCTGTAAGCTGATGTCGATTTTGCCATCATCACGCATTTGCTTAATATAGGCGGTGGTTTTCTCACCTTTGCGCAGTTGACGAAACGCATCTTCAAAAAACAGCACGCCCCAGAAGCGATGATCAATAATACACTTGAAACCGATATTGGTTTTGTCGCCAACGATAATCGACACTTTATCCCCCACACGATAAGGGGCCTCTTCACGATTCAACAAAGGATCGATTTTAGTAGTTGCCACGATACGATGTGTGTTTTGATCCAGATAGATGAACATTAAATGAGTTTCACCTTCCTCGACACGATTCTTTTGCTGACTAAATGGCACCAACAAATCTTTTGGTAAGCCCCAATCAAAGAAAGCGCCAACCTGATTCACCGCCACCGCTTTTAACGCCGCAAACTCACCCACTTGCGCCTTTGGAAAATCCGTTGTGGCAATCAACTTATCGTCCGAGTCCAAATAGACAAAGACTTCAATATCGTCGCCCAGTGCCAAATTTTTTGGCACATAACGTTTTGGTAAAAGGATTTCACCCAGTGCTTCAGCATCCAAATAGACGCCAAACTCTTTTTCTTTCACAACACTTAAGGTATTTAAGCGTCCAATTTGTGTGGCCATGGTTTCTCCGGCTAGCGATTTTTCCCGCACTATACTGACTTATACTGGTATCGCAAGGATTAGTTTGTGCTCATGCAGGCTTGAAAGATATCCTCCAAGCTTTTTTTCCCCAACGCTTCCATTTTACTGATGTTGTCATTCGGAATGTTTGAAGTATCACCATAAAAGGCAATGGCTTTATCCAAACTGGCTTCACGAAGAATATGCAGCATTGGATAAGGGGAACGATTGGTATAATTCGATACATCATCGTCTTCAGTGCCAGCGAAACAATAATTAGGGTGGAAAGTCGCCAATTGATAAACGCCTTCACAGCCTTGATCAAACATTAAGTTCTCCGCCGTTTCAACAAAATCCAAATAACGATGAAAATCTTTAAACAGGGTTGGAAAAATCAACAAGGTCGTTTCCGTCTCGGAATGTTCGTCTAACCATTGAATTTCCGTCATTAACTCTTCTAAAGCAATGTCCATTTTCTTTGAACGCAAGACCACCAGACGCACAGTGTCATTGTCGATTTCTCGTTTCGCAAAAGGACAAACATTGTGTTCCACAATAAATCCTTTTACCCAATTCATGGTTTGGTGGATCACCAAGTCGTCTGATAGCAACATAAATTATCTTCTTATAAGCAATGGTCATAGTCGTCTTACAAGCAGTAAGCCAAAAACTCACTTTGGTAAAACGGCTTTTGATTTCGAAACAGCATAAAACAAGGTATCATGCTGCTCATCTGCCTGTTACTGATTATTGCTCAACAACAGGTCCTTTTTTCTGCAATAAAATTCCTGCAACAGAGAGATTACATGTCATTTGCTGAATTAGAGCTAGATTACACGATAGTAGAAGCAATCAATAGTCTAGGTTTTGACACACCGACCGAAATTCAACAGCAAGCCATCCCTGTTATTTTAGAAGGTTCTGACCTTTTGGCTACCGCCCCGACCGGAACAGGTAAAACCATCGCCTTCTGCGCCCCAGCCGTTCAGCACGTATTAGACAGGGATGAGACCGCCACCACAGCACCAAAAGTATTAATTTTAGCGCCAAGTCGCGAATTAGCGCGGCAAATTTTTAACGTAATTGGCGAACTGACTCAGCATACACGCATTCAATCACAGCTCATTATTGGCGGCACTCCTTACGGCATGCAGCAGCAACAATTAAGCGAAGCCTGTGACATCTTGATTGCCACCCCTGGGCGCCTAGTGGAATTGGACGAAAAGCAATGGCTGGATCTAACCGATGTTAGCTATTTTGTTATCGACGAAGCCGATCGCATGCTCGATATGGGCTTTGTTAATGCCATTAACCATATCGCCAAAGAATTGCCCACAGAGCACCAAACCTTGATGTTTTCAGCCACCCTTGAAGGTGAAAAAATGGGCCGCTTTGCCAGTGCCCTATTAAGCCCAGATACGGAACAAATTCGCCTTGGCGAATCATCACGCACTGTGCCCAATCAGATTCGACAAATTGCTTATCGTGTGGACGACGATGCCCATAAGGAAGCAATACTCAAGCATCTGCTCGGCAAAGAAGGGGTTCAGCAGGCAGTAGTATTCGTATCGAACCGTGATCATGTGGATGTGTGGGTACAAAAGATACGTAACATGAACATTATGTGTGATGGCCTACATGGGGAAATGAAGCAAGGTGATCGTAGCGAGCATTTAAAACAAATGAAGCGCGGTCGCTTGCAAGTGTTGGTCGCCACTGATGTGGCATCGCGCGGCATTGATCTACCGGAAATCAACACCGTCATTAACTTACGCTTACCACGCAAAGCGGACTCTTATATCCATCGTGCTGGCCGCGCCTCTCGGGAAGGTGCTCCGGGCGAATGCATCTCATTGATCGACATTAATGACCTGCCGATGATTGAGAAGATTCAGCGCTTCATGCAAAGCAATATTAAATTTGGCCGCATTGAAGGGTTAGAACCAAAAACCAAAGCCCGCTCACCACGTAACAAAAAGAAAAAGAAGAAAACTAAGTGATCTTTTCACTTTACCCAAGTTTCAAACAGCAAAAGCGTCGATTCATTAAACGGCGCTTTTTACTCTAACAACCTTCGACTGAGGTGGCGCGAACCACAAACTGTTTGGCTGGACAAGCAACCGAACTAGGTACTTGACTAGTATCGCCAAAACAACTTCCTGCATTCATATTAATGTGATTTCTGAGCACACCACGGTGCACGACAGGCCCTGAGGAAGAGCATTGTACAGAGAAATTTACATTCACACAGGACACTAACTCAGGCTTAATCACTGGCAAGGTCCCAAAAACATGTTTTTCACCAAAACAATTTCTTGCCGCTAAGCGAGCTCCTGAAGTCAGTTTGCTCAGATATATCTGCTTGTTTCTGGCCTCTTCTTCTTTGGCTCTTTGCTGGGCTAACGCACGGGCCTGTCTTTCCTGACGACGTTTCTCTTCTGCTAAACGACGCTCCTCCTCTCGCTGCCGACGTGCTTCTTCTGCCTGCCGTCTTTGCTCTGCCTGACGTCTAGCCTGCTCTTGTTGTTGCTGAATATTTGCCAGTGCCTGTTGTTGCTCTTGTTGTACTCGACGCTGTTGAGCTTGTTGCTGACGTTTTTGCCGTTCTTTTTCTTGTCGTTGTGCTTCAATCTGTTTCAGTTGACGATTAAAATCCGCTTGTTGACGAGCCAAATCTGCCTGCAATTGATTATTCAATTGAGTCAAAGCGGAGCTAAATGCCGCCATTGTGCTATTAGATCCAGATGAACCACCTGAGTTGTCGCTTGCTTCCTCATCACGACAATCCCAAGAATCCAAATTGCCAGCAACACACTGGGCATATTCTCTAGCAATGGGGCAACGTCTGGCACATTTCGCTTCCAATTTTTGTTGGACAACGAGACGCTGCTTTTGTTTGTAGTATTTTTCCTGATCCTGACGGTAAGCCATTAAGTCATTCAGGCGCTGTTTTGAGTCTTGATCGAATACCAGAGGGCGTGCTTTTTTGATTTCTTGATCTGCACAAGCAAAGTTTTCATCGTCCGTACAGCGATAACCTGCTTCAATAGCGTCATCAAATTCCATTTGATCCAAGCGATCCAACTGATCTAACTGGTCCAACATTTTAAGCATGTCCTGCGGCGAGGTTTCTGCCATTGTTGTCATGGTGCCAAAGCTAAGTAACAGACTTAATATCCCACTCATTATTGTGCATTTTTTCATCAGAACAGCCCCTCTAAAGTCTCAATATTATCGAGCGTTTGCACCAGCTCTTGCTCCAGTAACTTCAGCTCTTTCATACCTTGATGATCATCTGGCACCGCCGACGCCACCAGAGTAAATATTTTCTGTTGTGCTTGTTGTGAACCACACACCAATTCGCTCTTGGCTTGAAAGTCAGCTAACTGTCTTAGCTTAGGAATGCCATCAAAACGAGGCACAGCCATCTGCACTTGCAATAAAGGCAACACGTAACAGTGTCGCAAAAGCTGCTTATCCACCCCCTCGGGCAAAGCCTTGAGCTTGGCTTGCATGACATCCAGCAGTTGCAGCTCAATGACAATGTCAACCACCTTAAGAAACAGATCAAAACGCAAATACACCAGCTGGCGTTCCTCAAGCAACAATTGCGCCTCTAATAAGTAGTCATTGCTGGCCAAGTTGTTATAAACCGAATCAGACAACAACAAATCATACAAGCGTTTCGCTGCACGGGATTGATCGTATTGCTCTAAGCTTGCATACGGATACTCATCAATGGCATCCAACAAGGCTGATAAAGCTTGTTGGTAATACACACGATTGCGTGGAAAGTAGTAACCTTTCGACTCAGCCTTATCGAGTGAAAGCAACTCACTACCCCGCGCTAAAGGGCTATTTCTTAACTGATGAAACAATGAATCAGGACGCAAAAAACCCAATGCTTCATTTGACTGATTCTCTAATTGCAAAGCCTCATTCAAGAGATCTTGCAATAAGGTGGCGCAATTCACCGTAATAAAACGGTAATTACCACGATAACTCCAATGAATTTCTGATAAATCCCTAACAATTTGTTCGACCTGTTGCGCAGACAAATTCAACGGCAAGGAATACAAGTCGCGATCCGCAAGTAAGGTATTGGCACGAAACACTTCGCGAAAAGTTGAAGCAAATAAGTGCGCATCATAACCACCAAAAAAGCCCTTTAACACATTCATAGTAAAACCGTCTATGCGCGCTACATAGCCTAAAAACACATGATTAAAGAGGTTTTGTTGACAAGCTTGTAGACTGGATGAGGCATCAGGACAAACCAAAAGCCGCACCGAAACATGGCCAAAAGAGGAGGCAACCCCCCGTCCTTCTGAAGCGAAAACCAGATGAATTTCTCGCACATCTTGTGGATTAATGGATACCAGGTGTCCGCCTTGGTTGGAATCAAACAGATAAAAAGGTACTGGATCTAGACAGTGTTGGTAATTCACTTGCGCCTGATAACGTCGTGCAAAATAAGCAGCATAAACAGGATGACGACAGGCAAAGTCTTCTTCTACAAGATACGCACGCAATATCGCTACAAAAATGTCATACTGAGCTTGATGTCGATCTTTAATTAAATCTTTGGCGTATTGAAAACGTTTATCCGCCAGTAATTCAGATGACGAAAACTCAAAATCCGCCACGGCATTGTCGACCGCCAACAAATAAGTTAACTCTGTGCACAAGCTATTGTCTCGACGTGCGGCCGCTAATAAAGCTGGTGCTTTATTCAGCACACTTTTGTCCATCGTATTATCACAATAAACAACAGGCTTACTTGCCTTATGAGGTATGGCGCATCCTTGCAATATCATAAGCAAACCAAACAGTATGCTTAACGAAATGCAGCGCTTCATTGCAAACCTAAGGTGTCGTTTTTGCCACCATAGCATCAGGCTTAGCCCAACGCACTGCATGCCCTTCGATGGCATCTAATCTTTCTTGAATGTCTTTGCGAGCTGAATAAACCGTTGGTGAAGAAATAATGTCGCTGAAGGTATAGGATGGTAGTCCGGTTATAATGGTTGAGCTTTCAGACGCATCGGAATTTTTCATGGCCCTTGGAAACAAACCCAACCAATAAAAATAAGGATTGTCATCCAACTCCTGTTGTAATTTGGCAATTTTAGCTTGACGTTCTTGCTGCGCTTTTTGAACTTGATATTGACGCTGCCAATAGTCTACCTGAAGCGGATTTTTCTCTACGCCCCGACCCGTTTGATAACGCTCAATGACTCGCTGCATTGCCGCTAAATCCCCCGCTTTGGCTTGCGCCAAATCGGACTCTAAAGCTTGCTTAGCTTTGCGTTCCTGTTCAAGTACCAATTTTCGCGCCGCTTCCGCTTCTCTTTGTTTTTTCATCGTCACACCATAAGCCGTCAGCGTGGCTTCTTGCGGCATGGTTATGCGCACTCTTTGTGGTCGATCAGGAGTAGCATCCACTTGCTGAGAAAAGATTTTTTCTTGTTCTTGATTGATACTTTGTACCGCTTTAACTTGATAGCGACCTTCCTCAACCACCAGGGCTTCACGAGCAAAATCCGCACACTCAAATTTCAGTTCCTCGTTCACATACACCTTGGCACCATTGCTGTTTTCCTGACAATAAATGCCAATTAATGCACTGTCAGCCAGAGCAGCTGATGGTCCTAATACAAGCAAAACAAGAAACATCTTCTTCATAACTACACCTTTCTATTGACTCAATCTCTTCGTGACGTTTAAAAAAGCCATGTTTCATCCGCATGGCTTTTGTATCACTTTTTGTCAGATAAAGGTCAAGATTACTCAAAAAATGTACAAAGACCAAATCATCAAAGCCAAAAAAAACCCCTTTCGGGGCTTTCGCAACAAATCGTAACATTTTAATGTTAACGTCATTCTTCAAACTTAAGCGTGTGTTGCTTGCGTTTTGCCTTGGTTTCCAAATATTGACGATTATGTTGATTAACATGGACTTTTGTCGGTACCAGCTCCACAACATCAATGCCATGCTCTTTTAATTGCTGAGCTTTATCTGGGTTGTTGGTTAACAAGCGTACTTGCTTTACTCCAAGGGCTAATAACATGTTGGCAGCAATGCCAAAATCACGGCCATCCTCAGGCAAATGCAACATTTCGTTGGCTTGGTAGGTATCGTAACCTTGATCCTGTAAAGCGTACGCTTCTAGTTTGGCATACAAGCCAATACCACGACCTTCTTGACGCAAATAGAGGATGTAACCCCCTTCCTCATTAATGCGGTCAATGGCTTCATCCAGTTGCTCACCACAATCACAGCGGCCAGAACCAAATACATCACCTGTCAAACATTCAGAATGCAAACGCACTAAAGGCACATAATCCGTTTGCTGAGTGTATTTCGAGTTACCTTCAAAATATATCCCTATGTGTTCTTTACCTGAGTCATCACCATTAAAGGAAATGAACTCAGCGGTCACGTCACCGGCTCGAACCGGAATCATTACTCGACGCTTAATGGTCAAATCTGTCATTACTGCTCTCTCTAGGGATTATTTACTGCGGTAAAGTATAACGCCCTTACATTTGGTCAATTATGAAAAAATCAATATTAATCCAGCATTTCTTTCATGCTTTTTTGGAAAAGTTCAACACCTGTTCAACGCATCATGCCAAATGATCCAATGGCAAAGCGGTACGATTAATAATACGCCTCAATAAGAAACTGGAATGCACTCCGGTGACACCCGCTATACGCGTCAATCTACCCAGTAGAAACTCCTGATATTTATCCATATCCTCAACCACCACTTCTAATAAGTAGTCTGCTGATTGGCCAGTCACGAGATTGCAAGATTTTACTTCTGGATAGGATTCCACCAATGATTCAAACACTTCAAAGCGTTCCGGTGTATGTCTGTCCATACTAATCTGAATAAAAGCGGTTAATTTTAGCCCCAACTTCTTTTGGTCGAGTAAAGTCACACTGCGATCAATCACACCAGCCTCTTCCAAGGCTTTCACCCTCCGCAGACAGGGAGAAGCAGACAAGCCAACCCGATCAGCCAGCTCTTGATTGGTTAAGCTAGAATCTTGCTGTAATTCTCGAAGAATACTCAAATCAATCTTATCAAAACCCAAAACATAAGCCTCATATTGCTAATTTATTCTTTATATACGCAATATAATGCCATACGGATTGAAATTTCTATAAAAAACGCAATCTTTTACCCCAGAAAGTTCGCTATTATATACAGATAGCGAAATCATTAAGGACGCCACCGTACCTCCTTAACAACGCAACTGTTTACCATCGGAGCTTATCCGCTCCTTAACATAGGAAGGGAAAGATCATGACCTCTTTTGATCACACTAAGTACAGACCATTCCAGCCTGTCGCCATTGCAAACCGCACTTGGCCCGACCAAGAAATCACCAAAGCACCGATTTGGTCTAGCGTTGACCTGCGCGATGGCAACCAAGCACTGGTTGAACCCATGACAGTGGAACAAAAGAAACAATTCTTCGCCCTACTGGTTGACGTAGGTTTCAAAGAGATAGAGGTCGGCTTCCCAGCGGCTTCTCAATTGGATTTTGATTTTGTTCGTTGGTTAATAGAAGAAGATCAAGTACCAGACGATGTGTATATTCAGGTATTGACGCAAGCGCGCCCTGAATTGATTGAGCGCACTTATGAGTCTCTAAAAGGGGCCAAAAAAGCCATCGTCCACGTCTACAATTCAACGTCCAAAACCCAACGCGAACAAGTCTTTCGCCTTGGTAAAGACGGCATCAAAGAGATTGCCGTAAAAGGCGCGCAATGTGTAAAAGAACACGCCGAAAAATACCCTGAAACAGAGTGGGTATTCCAGTACTCACCAGAAAGCTTCACGGGTACGGAAACCGACTTTGCCGTCGAAGTGGTTGATGCGGTTGCTGACGTTTGGCAACCCACACCAGACAACAAAATCATCATTAACTTGCCAGCGACAGTGGAAGTGGCGACCCCAAACCGTTTTGCTGATCAGATTGAATATTTCTGCCGCGAGGTAAAACAGCGCGATAGCATGATCATTAGCCTTCATACTCACAATGACCGTGGCTGTGGGGTTGCAGCGGCGGAACTTGGCCTCATGGCGGGCGCTGATCGCATTGAAGGTACCTTACTAGGTAATGGTGAAAGAACCGGCAACATGGACGTGGTGACTATGGCCATGAACATGTACAGCCAAGGCATTGATCCAGAGTTAGCGTTAGGCGATATGGACCGCATCATAAGTGTGGTTCAAGCCTGCACCTTACTACAGGTTCATCCGCGCCATCCTTACGCGGGTGAATTGGTGTTTACCGCTTTCTCTGGCTCTCACCAAGACGCCATCAAAAAATGTTTGGCGAATCAGACCGATGACAAACCTTGGGACGTGGCTTACTTGCCGATTGACCCTCGCGATGTGGGTCGCAGCTACCAAGAAGTGATCCGCGTTAACAGCCAATCTGGTAAGGGCGGTGTGGCTTATACCCTTGAACAAGAATACGGTTTAGCCTTGCCACGCTGGTTGCAAGTGGAATTCAGTCCAATCGTACAGCAATTTGCCGAGCAAGATGGTGGTGTTGTCAATGCGGAATCGATGAAAGATTTATTCGAATCCAGTTTTATGACTGGCACCAAGCCCTATCAACTGGGCAAATACGATCACGCCAAAGATGACGTGGACACAGTTCATGCCGACCTAAACAGCGCATCCGGTACAATCAAAATAACCGGAACTGGCAACGGCGCTTTGTCTGCCTTCAGTGAAGCCTTAGGCAAACACTTTGGCATGCGGGTTGATATTATTCAGTACCAAGAACATGCCCTAACGGTGGGCAGTGATGCGCAAGCCATCGCCTATGTACAAGCCAATATTGATGGTGATCGCTTCAATGGCGTAGCCATTGATAACGATATTGTATCCGCTTCCGTACAAGCACTGATGGCTACCGTTAACCAAAAAATTCTGCAAAGCACAGACGCTAATGTGGCTTAAGTAGAATCAAAAGTAGAATCACATCCTCTACACAATAAATAAGCCAGCAATAATAAGCTGGTTTATTTATTTTCTCTGTACATGGATTTTACTAACACATCTCAATAACATTAATACAACAGGTCTTTGCGCAGCATTATTACAAGACTGATGCTCGTCTCCCCTCTTCGCATACAAAACCTTTCAAAAACGTAACACAATGACTCTATACGATTTTTCTAATAAAGCTTAGGATGATATTTCAGTATGCCGTTAATGAGCCTTTTGAGTCACAAAGCTTATTTCTCGGTAATAATCGCACCTCACTGTGATGCAGAACCTCTACTGATTCTTAGTCGTTGGGCTAATTCTTGTTGGGTGCAAAAAAATACTGAATAACTATAAGTAATAATTATCTTTATAAAACATCAAAAAAGTTTATTTGATTAAACAAAATAAAGTTGTATAAATAAACCAAAGTTAGTTTAGCATTCTTAACATGGATATATCAGATCGTATTCGACAAAAAATGACGGAACACAACCTTCGGGCCGTCGACATAACAAGGATGACAGGCGCAACCAAAGGATCAGTCAGTCAGTGGCTTCATGGTATTTCTTCGCCTGGCGGTAAATACATTATTCCACTCACTAGAGCATTACAGTGTGATGCAAACTGGTTGTTTGGAGGAGTGTCAACCAACTCGCACTCATCTTCTCCAGCCCAGCAAGGAAATGGCTTCACGCCATCTTTTATCAGCAAAAAACTGCCTATTCTCAGCTATGCTCAAGCAGAGACTTGGCGTGAGTTTGAAGATAAAGCTAGCATAAAAGACCAATTAGAGTGGGAATACGCTCCAGCCGCCATTAGTCATCAGGCCTTTTGGCTAATGGTTTCGGGAGACAGCATGGTATCCCCGGTTGGCCCCAGTATTTGTGAAGCGCACATCATCCTGGTTGATCCTTGTATGCAGGCTCAAAACGGCGACTTAGTCATAGCGAAAGTGGGTTCAACCAAAGAGGTCACTTTTAAAAAGCTGATCATAGATGCAGGACAAACCTATCTAAAACCACTCAATCCCAATTACCGTCCAATTGAAGTCACTGACCAATGTCGTATCATTGGTGTCGTTCGTGAGGCCAGATTAAAGCTCTGACCTCACTCATCACTTCAATATCCAACAAAACATCAGCAGGGAAAGCAGCTTCCTTGTTGATGTTTTTTACAAATAAAAACATGAGTTTGTTTTTGCATACGAAAAAGTACAATTTTGTATATATTTTGGTGAAAAGGCCATACTGACCGAATTCATCAAGCGAAAAGAGAGTAAAAGTGTTTTTTTACTGAAGAAAATCCGCACTCGCTTAAGAGAACGAGTCGGTTTGAAAAAGCCGGTAAGATAGTGCGTTATATCATTGGAAAATTATATCATTGGAAAATTATATCATTGGAAAATAGAGAGTAAACCGAGTGCCCTTATCGACCACACTTTCTAATTCTATTCTGCCGTTGTGATCTTGCATAATGCCATAAGCAATGGATAAGCCCAAACCACTGCCTTTGCCAACTTTTTTGGTGGTGAAAAATGGGTCGAAAATCTTTTCTTGCAATTTTGGTGATATTCCTGTGCCATTGTCAGTGATAGCAACATATACTTCTTTCCCCGCAACGCCACTTTTAATCTTAATGATGCCCTTCTCACTGATGGCGTGCCCAGCATTAATAAGAAGGTTAAGTAACACTTGCTGCACCTGACCAACATTACATCGTACATTAGGAATATTACCTAAGTCTGTTTTCACCCTCGCTATGTATTTGAGTTCGTTATGCGCTACTTTCAGGGTTCTTTCAATCGCTTCATTCAAATTTTCCTCACGCATCACATGGTCAGTATTGCCATGGGAAAAGTCTTTTAACCCCGAGACAATTTCTCTTATACGCTTTGTGCCTTCAAGAGTATCTGTCATTAACTCAGCGACATCTTCCTGAATAAAGTCGATATCCTGCTCCTGCAACCACTTCATTAGATCTTCTAAAGACGGCTCAATATCCGCAGATTCTTGATTCATTAAGTATAAGATGCGCTTAATGGCTTCCTGATAGGTTTCACTGTACTCCTGCAGCCTTTGCACATTACTCATCACATAACCAATCGGATTATTAATTTCATGGGCCACGCCCGCCGCAAGGGTACCAATGGACGCCATTTTTTCCGATTGCACCAATTTTTCATGAGTGGCTTGCAGCTTCTTATTGGTGGCTTCCAACTTATAAAGGTTATTTCTCAACTGCTCTGTTCGACGCTCCACCCGCCCTTCAAGAGTTTGATTCAACTCTTTCAATTGATTTTCATAATTCGCTCTTTGCTTTGCTTCCTTGGTCAAGCGCTTCGACATATGATTAAAAGCCTCTGCCACATCAGACACTTCATCCTTGCCTTTGGTTGATAGCCGCACCTTGGTATTGCCATTGGATATCTCGTTAGCCGCATCACGAAGCTTACTTAAACGTCCTGTTAGATAGGTTCCTAACAAGTACGAAAACAAGGCCACCAATAGCATTTCCCCAAAGGCAATGGAGGCACTCCACAACCTAGCTTCATGAATGGACTGACTCAAGGCACTGGTATCAATGCCCAATTCAATCCTGCCAAAGATCTGACCGCCTTCCTCTATGCTTGCACTGATATCAAATACCCCATCTGTTATTGCCGAGACCTCTGTATCTTCAATAAAAGCACGTGTTAAAAATTGCTCTTCACCCGCTTGTGTAAATACCTGACCTTCAGGGGTTAACACCTTCACATAGACAATATCTGGATTCGTCATCAACTCAGTGCTAAAGGCTTCTAATGAAGCAAGGTCATAAGAAATCACCGCGTCTTTGGTTGTTGTCGAGAACAGAGTTGCCGTGGTGGTTGCTCGCTTATACAAACCCTCGTAGTTGGTTGACTCCAAATAATTCAATGTCATTGATATCAAAAAAGCCAACAAGACAGCTTCGATCAACGCAATGCCCAATATTGTCTTCAACCTTAATGACATTTTTCCTTCCTTTGCCCTATTCGATAGCAGGGTTACTCAAGCATGTGATCAAGCAACTTAATATCCAGGTCACGAATGTCATCCCATCTATCGTTTGAAGCGGCCTCCAGGCCATTGAAATTGAGCGCCTTGAGCAAAGACATTGCCTCAGCTTCATCGTTCATTTGCAACATGGCCTGTACAATTTTGCGCTGTTGTTCCTGAGCGACTCTAGGATGTGCCGCGATGGCATGAGAGGTATAAGGTTTGGTCTGCCAAAGTACTTTCAACTGCTCGCGAACCTCAGGGGAAGTATTGTTAAAGGTTCGAATTACGCCACCTCCTGCTGGGAAAAAACCCCGTGAGACATTGAGGTACACAGAATCATGGGACGACACATAAGAAGGCGTAAAGACAATATTTTCCTGTGCCATTTGTGCTCTCGGTAAAATGCTTGCCGCGAAGGCAGCAGGAGAAGGAAATGCCAAGCGTGTGTTTTGCAAATCCTCTAACGAGTCAATATCACTGTCTTTTCGCACCACAACAATGCCACGTATTTGCTTGTCTTTTTGCTTGGCAATGGCCTGATACCCAGGTTTTTGATGAAACACCACATAGTGATAAGGGTTCATATACGCCAGATCGTATTCCCCAGCCAACAAGCGCTTTTCGAACTCAGGAATATTTTTAGCGGTGGCAAACTGAATCGTTATCCCCGTATTTTCACTGATGTAGTTCAGTACGGGCGACCATCTTGCCGCTAGGGTTTTAGCCGATTGTTGTGGTACTACGCCAAAGGTTAAAGTCTGCGCCAGACTCAAAGATGGCAACAACACGACTGCCAGCAAGAATAAACGAATCCTCATACGATGCTCCTAAAATGCTTTCTTAGATACTATAAATATAGAATTCATCTAGGAAACTTCCTGCCCTATAACAAGAAATTACGTAATTGCTCAAACCGCTCACAGGAAGGCATCAAAACACACAGTTAAATGTATTCGCCGTTCGAACTCTGTTAGCAAGCCCAGACACGATCAAATAGGAAATACCTTAGACATTGACGAAAAATAAAAACCACTGAAATAAGGTAAGGAAATATAAGTGGGAAATTTAGGTGGCACCTCCACCAGCCGCACCTCGGCACACAAGTCCATCGCTGTGGCTGCTTCCTTCCGGACCTGACCAAATTCACGATTTATTGTTGCGAGGGGACCAGCAGAGACACCATAAAGGAGGCCTGTTGACCTTGGGGCGAGATTATACGCTGCCGATCTGAAATATCAACCGCCTTCTTAGGTTTTTCCCATACTGAAAAGAGGATTCGAAAACAGGCTTTTCTTCCGCTATATCCTCCTAGGTAAATAAGGTAAAATACGCGCCGTTATTTTTGAGGAGTAGCAAGTTGAAGCTATTTGTAAAAAACCTAACCCACGTGGATTTTTCCTACTATGACGCAGAGCGTGGTTTATTAGGGGAAAGTTGGCAAACCGACATAGTGCTAACGGGCAAGTTGAATGACGAAAGTATGATTTGTGACTTCAGTATTGTGAAAAAACAAATCAAGAAATGGTTGGACGACAATATTGACCATATGTTGGCCATTCCAACGCAACACCCCAATAGCAAATTAACCCGTTTGCCTGAGGATCGCCTGTCTTTTCAATTTGATCATCAAGATGGTCGTCATTTTCGTTGCGATGCTCCTCAACAAGCTTTTTGTTCGCTACCTTGTGACAAAATCACCCCAGAATTTGCACAAGCCTGGGTTGAACAGCAAATACTCAATTTATTACCAGCGGAACTGGAAGCCATTCGTGTTCGCTTTACTCCAGAAAAAATCCAAGGCGCCCAATACCAATACAGTCATGGTTTAAAGAAACATGCTGGTAATTGCCAACGTATCGCTCATGGACATCGCTCTAGCATAGAGATTTATCAGAATGACGAAGCCGCACCTGCACTGGAACAGGACTGGGCACAACGCTGGCACGACATTTATTTAGGCACACAAGAAGATTTGCTTGAAATCACGCAAATCAATGGTCTGCCACACCACGCCTTTCGCTATACCAGCCAACAAGGTCTTTTTGAGCTCACCATCAACTCCAATCAGGTTTACATGTTAGAGTGTGACACGACAGTGGAATCGTTATCCGACCACATTGCACACACTTTGGCGTATGAGCATCCAAATAGCATGATTCAAGTTCATGCATTTGAGGGAATAGGAAAAGGCGCTATTTCAGAATATAAGGTAAAAAAATGAGTTTAAAAGCATACGAAAACCTTAATAAAGGTGAGACTATTTCGTTAGACACAGTGTTAGCCAATCTTAAAACGGATGATGCGGGTCTCATTGCGGCCATCGCTCAGCAACACGATACTGGCGAAGTGTTAATGCTGGCCTACATGAATGAAAAGTCGATTCGTGAAACCTTGGCAACGGGACAGGTATGCTACTGGTCGCGTTCTCGACAAACTTATTGGCGCAAAGGCGAAAGCTCTGGTCATCGTCAGTCTTTAATTGCCATGTCCTTTGACTGCGATGGCGACTGTATCCTTTTACAAGTGGATCAAAAAGGCCCTGCTTGCCACACCAACCGTCGCGATTGTTTTTTCTTTAAGGTAGAAGGCGATCAGGTAGTAGTCAGCTCAGCGCCGCAAAAATAGCAGAGTTCACCGCTGTTTGACGCACTAAATTTGGGCAATAAAATCATAGAAATGACGCTACGCCCACTCTTATGGCAGTCATTTTAGTAATGGATTTGTTTTTTTGAAATTGCTTTTAATTTGTATTGTTTGACAAGATTTATACTGTTGTCTATCTCCTTCCTATACGCAATAATGACCATCAATTTCCCTTAAGGCCTTGCTCAAAAGGCTATCCTTTACCCAACCTCCCACAAGGAGAACAAATTACCGTGAATAACAGACAGCATTTGTATCTGGATGTAACGACAACTGGCATAAGGATTGCTCCTCTTAGTTCAACCACAACTCAGGAGCCACTATGCTAAACCTATCCGTGCGCACCAAAATTCTCTCCCTAATCGCATTATTTTCTATTGTTATTATTGGCATGAGTATTAACTCTGCCCTTTCTAGTAAATCTGTATCATCAGAATTACAGAGTCTTTCTTCCCAAAGCTTGCAATTAATGCAGCATCTAGAGAAAAGCCGCCAATTACTCCTACAGCAATCCGTAGAATTTGAACGTGGTTACTTTCAAGTTTCCATCGCCAAGTCCCTAAGTGGGTATGGTACTGAACTCATCGCAGAATCTGAGAAAAAATTCAAAGCTTATACCGATGAATTACTGGCTAGCTTTGAGAGTGTCAAAAGCATTCTTGGCGACATGCCAAAAAATGACAATTTAACCAATCTACTTGAGCAAATTGCTCAACTAGAGCAAGAGCAAAGCGTCTTCCTAAAAGCCAGTACGGAAACCTATGGTTGGTGGATTAAGTTGAAAACCTTACAAGCCAACAAAGCACGCCGTGTGGCCGATGCGAGTTTGGCCAATGTTAATACCCAAATGGAAGCCATCATTACTTCCATTAATGACTATGGTAACCAGGTCGCCGCCAACCAAAACAGTAAATTAAACCAAACCATTTACGCTAATGGCGGCATCGCAGCCATTCTCATCATTATTGGCGTTGTTATCAGTGTGTTGATCATTAATGGTATCTGCGGCCCTCTCATTAAAGCGGTTCGCCGCGCAGAAGACATTGCTTCTGGTGACCTTTCGCAGGAGCCAGTAAACAGCACACGCAAAGACGAAATCGGCATGTTAGAAACGGCCATGGACAAACTGGTCACGCAATTAAGCGGCATCCTTCATGATGTTGCCAATTCAAGTGAGATGCTGACCAAGGCTGCAAATGATCTCAATCGTATTACCCATGAATCGTCAGACATGGTGGATCGCCAGCAAGAAGAGACGCAATTGATTTCACAAGCCATTAACGAAATCCAAGCCACCGCTGTGCATGTGTCTGAATCAACAAGCGATGCCAGCCAAGCGGCTCATGTGGCAGAAACCGCCGCCAATCAAGGCGCAGAGATTGTCACACGCACCATCAACAGCATTCAAGAACTGGCCAAAGAAATAGCCTCTTCAACGGAAACCATCCATCAGTTACAGCTCAATACCGATGAAATCAGCAACATTCTTAATGTTATTTTAGGCATAGCCGAACAAACCAACCTATTAGCACTGAATGCGGCCATCGAAGCAGCCCGTGCTGGAGAACAAGGTCGTGGTTTTGCTGTGGTGGCTGACGAGGTACGTCATCTGGCACAAAACACCCAAGACGCTACCCAGCAAATTGAGAAAATGATTAGTCAACTGCAATCTGGCACCTCTTCTGCGGTTAAAGCCATGACCTCCAGTCATCAAAGATCATCGGATGCGGTTGAACAAGTCAAACACGAAGAAGATTCTTTATTGAACATCAATCAATCTGTGTCTAAAATTCGTGAAATGAATGATCGTATTTCGGCAACTGCAGAAGAACAGGCATCTGTTACCGCCGAAGTGAACCGAAACGTGTCGAACATCACCAGTATTACAGAGAGAACGACAAACTCGATTCATTCCATTAGCCAATCTGCCGAACAATTAGCAGGCTTAGCAAAACAGCTTTCTCATAAAGTCAGCTACTTCACCGTCTAGTAGATGAGTGATATCAATTAAAAAGGGAAACTCAGGTTTCCCTTTTTATGTTCTAATTATCTTAATGCTTCTTGCAGTCAGGAGAAGAAAATGTGTCGTTGGATGGCCTATCAAGGAGACACTGTCTACCTTGAGTCATTATTATTTGAACAGGAGCATTCCCTTGTTCACCAGAGTTTAAGTGCCAAAAAATCAGAAGTCACGGTGAATGCCGATGGCTTTGGTTTGGGCTGGTACGATGAACGCAGTGAGCCCGGCTTATATCACGAAATTCTGCCCGCTTGGAGCGACAGTAATCTCAAAAGCCTTGCCAGACATATTAAAAGCGGCCTCTTTTTCGCTCATGTACGGGCCTCAACGGGCACGGCCACCAGCCGTTCAAACTGTCACCCTTTCAGTTATAAGAATTGGCTCTTCATGCATAACGGACAAATTGGCGGCTATGAGTCCATTCGTTACCAATTGGATCGCCTTATTCCTGAAGCGCTTTATGGCGAGCGACAAGGAGCAACCGACTCAGAAGTGATTTTCTTGTTAATGATCGCCAATGGCTTAGAGCAAAACCCAGAACAAGCCATTGCCACCACACTGGCACAGATTTTAGAGATTATGAAAAGCAAAGGCATTCAGGAACCGCTGAGATTTACCTCTGTGGTCTCCAATGGTGAAGAGATGATTGCCATTCGTTTTTCCAGTGATGAACAAGCGCCAAGCCTATACTGCAAAGCTTTTGACTCTCATATTGTGATTGGCTCAGAACCACTTGAACTGTCCAATAAAGATTGGACATTGGTACCGGCTGGCCACATGGCGAAAATTCGCAACAATGGGTATCAAATTCAAGCCCTACCAAACCTAATGAAATTGAGCGCCTAAGGCGCTCAATAGATTGCCATCTTTGATCTTTGCTTTCTCAATAGACGAGCTTTCTCATTCTTAGTCGAAGAGTCAGTGCTTTTCCTCTCGATAAGCATAAGTGGCATCAAAACGCGACTGAATCCAATCCCCAGCTAAAACAGGCTGATATTTTGCTGGCTTATCAGCCGACTGACAACTGGGCACGCAAGTCACTTGCGTTTCGTAGTCAGGTTCAACAAAGAAAGGGAAAGAATAACGATGCACGTCCGGCAACGAAGCACGCACTCGGTGGGCGGTGGAAACGTATTCATCGTTCGTCCAATGCTGCATTAAATCCCCAATATTCACCACCAGCGCATTTTCAATTGGTGTCGCATCCACCCACTCTCCTTGGCGATTCTTCACCTGTAAGCCGCCAGTTTGATCTTGCAGTAACAAGGTCACACAACCATAGTCTGTGTGCGCCCCCGCGCCATTGTCGTGACCGGCTTCTGGTCGAGGTGGGTAATGAATCATGCGCAGTACTGTCACGTGATCCGTAAAACAACGGGTGAAGAAATCGTCTTCTAGTGATAAGGCTTGCGCCATGGCCGTCAGCAACTTTTGTGCGACCTCAAATGCCGCCACATAATAGTCTTGCAATACTTCCAAGGTTTGAGGATCGCGCGGATTTTGATTGGGGCCATACATGGTCGGGTATTTTGCCACCAAAGGGTGATCAGCCGGGTAGTCCAATGCCATGTCAAAGGTCTCTTTCCAGTCCGCATGAGTCACTTCATCAAGCTGCTCTTCACCTATGTTGCCATAACCTCTGTGATTCGCGCTGTTTTTAATGTCTATGGCATTTTTCACCTGCTGAGGCTGATTAAAAAAACGCTTCGCTTCACGCATCAAGGCTTGCATCAGACTATTTGGCAAGCCTGTATTTACTAAGTAAAAGAAACCAATTTCTCGACATGCCGTGTCCAACGACTGAATTTCTTGTTGGCGCACCGCATCGCTGGCGCTGGTTAATTTGGCTAGGTCAATAAGTGGAATGGACATTGATACTCTCCTCGTCGGGATTAAGTCCGTGAAGATACTTTCACTAATTTAGTATGTTTGGGATTAAAACGTTTTAATCCAGCTTCGCCAAAATCGACAAAAATCATCTGCCTATCATTTTGCTCTTGTCGGACAACCACACCTTGACCAAATTGATCATGACGTACCTTGTCCCCGGGCTTGAGTTGGCTTTTTCCTGCCACCTTATGACGGAAGGAAAGCCTGGGTGACGGCTGAACAAACGCCAAGTAGCGCTGAAAAACCGAGCCTTTCTCCGTATCAATCACATCACCATCACGAGCTTGATACCAAGCATCGCATATTTGGCTCACCGCAAAGGGCTGAGCCTCAAAAATAAAACGTGATAATGACAAGGACTTTATACCGGCTCTGGGGATATTCCCCAGCTTCAATTGTTTGTTCTCGTCAGCACTTGGCGTTTCTAATATCACTAACTTATGACGGGCTCGTGTCATGGCCACATAAAATAAACGCCGCTCAGCCGCCAGTTCATTAGCGGCTTGCTTGTCGATTGCACTCAAGTCTTCTTCATAATAAGGAAAACGACCTTCTTGCAAGCCACACAAAAGTACTTGCCCAAACTCCAAGCCTTTGGATTTATGGATCGTCATCAGATGCACACCTTGTGCCACATCGGATTGGCGCTCATTCAAGCTTGCCAGCTGTTGTAAAATGCTAGCCGCTTCCCCTCCCACACCTCGAACATAAGCAATAAAGGCCTCACAAGTGGCGATTTTTTCTTGCGCTTGAATGTCCTTACTGCTGGTGCTCTCAAAGTATCGATAGATACCGAGTTTCTCCAAGGTAACAAGCAAGCCTTGTGCAGGATCCTTGCGATACGCACTCAAACTGCGCAGCCAATCTGCTCGTTCGAGCAATTTTTTCCCTCGCCAGCCTTCTGTACTGTCCGCCATGTTCTCAATGATTTGTGGTAGCAAATGTGGGGCTTGTTTGGCTTGTTGAATCAAGTGTCGACGTTGCGCTACCGCACCACCTAAACTGGGTACGGTCAGCAAGTACTCAAGGTCATCTGCTTGGAAAAACACCTTGGCTTGTTCTAATCCGCCTGCCATCACCGCCAAATACGCCATCAGCATACGAATCTGTCGGTTTTCCAACAGGGGCGAGTCGCCGTGCAACTGATACGGCACCCCCTTGTGCATCAGCGCCAATTGTACAGGTACCATGTCACTGTAAAGCCGAACCAAAACCGCGCAATCATCCAGCGACTGACCTTCATCCAACCAGGCTTTGAGCTCACCAAGCAGTGCCTTGCCGGTTTTTGCAGACTTGGCGAAGGAGACTCGTGTTCGCTCTCCCATTCCCACCACCAGAGCATTCCCGTCATTTTCACTAATCACACTGGACGCCATCAGCCCCACCGCATGACCAAAGCGGAAGCTGGTACTCAAGGGATAAGTCACGGTATCGGCAAACTCAACATCAAATTGACGCGCCATAATGTCTGGACTGGCTCCGCGCCATTCATAAATACATTGTTGCACATCGCCTACTATCATCCATTGACAAGGAGCAGGATAGAGACGTTTAAGTAACGCATACTGACAAGGGTTGATGTCTTGAAACTCATCAATCAATAAGATCTGGAAATTGGGCACCAAAGCACTAATACGATGCAAATCTTCTGCGCTTAATTGAGCAATGAGCGCATAAGGATCGCTCAACAAATCGGCAAAGAAGCGTATTTTTTGACGTCGCCTCAGATTTTCCAATTCTTCATACAAGGCCACAAAAAAGCGCCGTTCTTTCGACCAAGCTAACTGCTCAAACACATCCTGTGCCGCCATGTTTGACGCTTTCACCTGATCGATAAAGAGCAGCATGTCCTCCAGCCAGTCTTTTTCGTCTTGGATGGTCACTTTTTCACCGCGTTTCAGCAACCCCTGCATGGCCTCACGCAATAACTTGATCAGACTGAAATCGTCCGTTAGCAACTTGGCCGTCTCAAGCCAGCCTGCTTGCTCCAAACGACGACACAAGCGCATACCAAAAGCATGAAAGGTCATCACACTGGGCGCACGCCAGCCTTTATGGGCCAAGGCTTGATGCAAGCGTTGGGAAAACTCTTCTTGCGCGCTTTTATTGAACATAAAAACGCCTATCTGAGCAGCATCCACACCCTGTGACAACAGATACTCGATGCGAGCAATCAAGGTGGTGGTTTTACCCGCCCCCGCTACGGCAATGACCTTAGCAGGACGAGTTAGGTCGTGTTGCACCACAGCCATTTGCTCATCCGTTAAGCGATTAGCGGATGCACTCATTTGTGTTTGACGCAAAATGTCTTCACTCAAGGAATTACCTAGTCTTCAAATAAATGACCGATTTCCCGGTAAGCTAGGTGTTCTTTACCGGCAATTTTGGCGATGGATTCACCACACACCACCAAGCGCCGCTGCAACCGAGCAAAGAAAATTCCGTTGGTTCGTGATACCAAAGGATAATGAGATTGCTCGACATCGTCTTCCAGTAGATTGACCACTTCGCCAATCACTTCTCCTTCTTCCACTAGGTCACCTATGTCTTTGTGATAACACACAATGCCCGCGCAAGGCGCTTTCACCAAATCCATGGCATCCAAAGGGTAATAATGTACTTGTGACGTATCCGGCTCGACGACCTCACCTTGCACCACACCTCGATAAAGCAAGTAATCAAACAAAGCTTGCGCATCTTGCCCGGCAAAAGCTTGATTAATATCATTTTCACCGCGCAACTCCAGCGTCAAAGAGCGACAGCCCCACGGAATCAAATGAGCGTAATGATTCTTCAAGCTGCGCCACACACTGGCATTGGTTTCATCAAAAGAAGCGGCCCCCGTGTCCAATTCAGATAGGCCTACCTTCGCCTCTAATAAGCCTAACAAGGGTTTGAAATGCTCCTCAAATTCCTGCGGTACATAAGCATGCATTGACGCTTCACCAGAACAATGCAAATCAATCACCTCATCGGCATCCATAGACAAAGCCAGCAAGGTTTTCTTCATGCCTTGCAATTCGGTCATCTCCGGCAGTAAAGCAAGCTCCTCACGAATCGCTTGCCGTACCAAGGCCAAGTTGCTTTCCACATCGGCACTGACGTCCCCTTTAATGCGCTTTTCAACTTTGTCTCCCAATCTTGGCCAATTACGATTGAAGTTTTCACCGCCATCCGAAAAAGCAAAACGCCCCGGGATATAACCGTGAAAATTCTGCGCTAAGCCTATCGGGTTCGCCACTGGTACTATAATGATCTCACCTTGAATTGAGCCCGCTTGCTCAGCTTTTATCAACAACTTAATCAATGTATTAAGCACCAAAAAACCCGGCCATTCGTCTGCATGCAAACCAGCCTGAAGGTACACTTTTGGACGCGCCCCAGCCTCACCAAAATGATGTGCTTTTAAGACTCTTTGTGTGCCCGGTGTTGCACTGGGTAACAGGTGAGAATAAATTTGATAGGACATAGAACCTCAATCTTGGTCAAAGTAAGCGGTAGCTCAAGCTCTGTGTTAACAGCACAAATAATGCCGCTCATTTTACGCTAAATAACAATGTTAATAAAAACCAAATACTATAATAAAATCAGTGTAATAAAGGATGCCTATGTTACGTCTAATCCAAAAACATATAACACAATAGGAGCTTTTTCGTGATCAAATCTGTTGTTGCGACCTCACTCACCAGCGCCATTTTACTCTTTTCTCAATCTGTACCAGCCCAATCAGAGCCAACTCACTGGCCAGATACCCTTCAGCAAGCGAAAGGGCAAACCGTCTACTTCAATGCTTGGGGTGGCGCCGATAATATCAATAACTACATTCAATGGGCAGCCGATCGCATCCAAGACGATTATCAAGTGACATTAAAGCACGTCAAGCTAACGGACACAGCGGACGCTGTAAACCGAGTATTGGCCGAAAAAGCCGCTGGCAAAGATCAACAAGGTTCCATTGACCTCATTTGGATTAATGGCGAAAACTTCCGCGCTATGAAAGACAATCAACTGCTGTTTGGCCCATTCAGCCAGAGCTTACCCAATTACCAAAACTACGTAGATGAAAATGCTCGCCAAAGTTTAACGCAAGACTTTGGTACCCCCGTGGAGGGCATGGAATCCCCTTGGGGCATGGCACAAGTCATCTTTATGTACGACACTGCCAACCTCAGCAATCCGCCTAAATCCATGGCCCAGTTATTGGCCCATGCACGAGCCAATCCGGGTCGCATTACCTACCCTGAGCCACCGCAATTTTTGGGCTCAACCTTCTTAAAACAAGCCCTATATGAACTTTCCCCTTATCGCAAAGCGCTGGCCCAACCGGTTGATCAAGTGGATTTCGAAAAGATCACTGCGCCTTTGTGGACCTATTTAGATCAATTGCATCAAGTGGCTTGGCGAAGCGGTCAAACCTTTCCATCCAGTTCTGAAGAAATGATGCGCTTATTGGACGATCAAGAAATTGACATCGCCCTAAGCTTTGATATTTCTGCCGCTTCCGTACAGATTGATCAGGGCAACCTAGCCGAGACCGTACGTTCTTATGTGTTTACTGGTGGCACCATAGGCAACACGCATTTTTTGGCCATTCCTTACAACAGCAGCGCCACCGCCGGCGCACAAGTAGTGGCCAATTTTTTGCTGTCACCAGAAGCACAAATTCGTAAGCAAACCCCCACCGTATGGGGCGATTTGAGTGTGCTCGCCTATCACAAGTTGAGTTCAGCGGATCAGCAAAAATTTGATGACCTACCCCGCGGTATCGCCACCTTAACCATTGAGGAACTGGGCCAAACCTTGCCAGAACCTCACAGTAGCTGGGTAGGCGCATTGGAAACGGAATGGCGCAAAAGATACGCTAACTAAAGCAAACATCTTGTTAACTCTGTTTTCACTTGAGAAGCCCGTTGTTTATGCCTAGCAAATTCCGCCA
Organism: Marinomonas sp. THO17; assembly: GCF_040436405.1. Classification (NCBI taxonomy): domain Bacteria; kingdom Pseudomonadati; phylum Pseudomonadota; class Gammaproteobacteria; order Oceanospirillales; family Oceanospirillaceae; genus Marinomonas; species Marinomonas sp. THO17. Next base: position 651,152 of record NZ_AP031575.1, read on the forward strand.
GATGGCCACAGGGCTAATTTGCCTATTATTACTGCTGCCTATTCTGGCGGGGTTAGTGGGCACCCTACTGCCCGCTTTTCAATACTTCCCTCCGCTTGGAGAAGAGGATTTCTCCTTGACGGCTTGGCAAAGTCTCTTTGCTCAGCCTGAATTTTTTGCCAGTCTCAAGCTCACCCTCATAACCGGCATAGTGTCGCCAATGCTCGCCTTATGGTTGGCCTTGGCCCTATTAGCATGGTGCTATGGCAAGCCCTTTTTTCGCACCATTGAAAATCTGCTCGCGCCCATTCTGGCCATTCCTCACGCAGCGATTGCCATCGGCTTGGTCTTTTTATTAAGTCCATCAGGTTGGCTGGTTCGACTCTTTAGCCCTTGGCTGACAGGCTTTGATAGACCACCGAATTGGATTAGCGTGCAGGATCCCTACGGACTGTCACTGATACTCGCCTTGGTCATCAAAGAAATGCCCTATTTACTCTTTGTGATGCTGGCTTGCATGAACAGCATTCGTGCTGGTGACACCTTACAAGCTTGCCAAACCCTAGGTTACGGCCGTTTTACCGCGTGGCGAAAAGTGCTCATTCCGCAATTGTATCCCTTAATACGCTTACCACTTTTCATTGTCATCAGCTTCAGTCTCACTGTGGTCGATCTGGCCTTAATCATTGGTCCTAACACGCCCTCTACCCTAGCCGTTACCTTATTCCGCTGGTTTAACGACCCAGCTTTGACCATGCGTTTTAATGCCAGCGCAGGGGCTGTGTTGCTTATGCTGGTGATTATCTTAGTTTTAGCTGGATGGGAAGTCAGTCACCGTATTCTGAGTAAGCTCACTCGAGCCGAACGCAGTGATGGCAAACGCCACGGCATGACAGACAGCCTATTGACCTGTGGCGCAGCTCTGGCGTGTATGTGTTTAGGGTTAGCCGTTTGGGCATTATTGATTCTCCCCTTATGGTCGCTAACCAAACGCTGGCGTTTCCCAGATGCTCTCCCTTCCCAATGGACACTGGACAACTTGGAACGGGCTGCACCCTTGTTGATGGAACTGACACAAAACACCTTATTTATCGCCTTGGTGAGCACTCTGTTTGCCTGCCTCATCAGCTTAGTGATGCTGGAAATTAAACGCAGCGCTCAAACAACTAGCAAACACACAAAACATCATGCTTTTGACAGTCTCATTTACGTGCCCATTTTACTGCCACAAATTGGCTTTCTGTTTGGTTTGCACGTGTTACTCATTCATCTTGATTGGAATGGCTCCCTGTCTGCAGTCACGGCTCTGCATTTACTCTATGTTTTACCTTACGTTTATCTCACCTTAAAAAACCCCTATTTGGCATACCCGCAAGCCTATTTAGAGCAAGCCAATCGTTTAAACCAGCGGAGCCTGCAAAACTACCTTTGCATTAAACTCGCCATGTTAAAACCCGCTCTCTTTACCGCGTTTGCCATTGGTTTTGCAGTGAGCATAGCGCAATATCTGCCCACCCTGATTGCTGGCGAAGGTCGCTACAGTACCTTAACCACAGAAGCCGTTACTCGCGCCGCTTCAGGTGATCGTAAACAAGTGGGCAGCATGGCCTTGTTGCAAACCCTGTTTCCCATTATTGTCTTCTGGCTGGCGATGACGCTACCGCCCCGCTGGAGCAAGTGGCGACTCATACTTAAGACCCGCTGTAAAGCGACTTTCCAGTCCGTTATCAGCTTATTGCGAAAAAGGACATCCCGTGCTTAGTCTAAAAAACTTCAATCTACAGCTTGGCGAACAAAGCTTAATTCAGAATCTCAGTTTTGACATACAAAAGGGCGAAGTCTTGTCCATCATGGGGCCAAGTGGCATAGGTAAATCTAGTTTACTGCACTATTTAAGCGGCACACTTGATCACGCCCTTAGCGCACAAGGTGAGGTGCTGCTGGACAACAAAACACTACATGACTTAGGGCCTCAAGAACGCCAAGTGGGTCTGTTACAACAAAGCCCTTTGTTGTTTCCCCATATGAGCATTCTAGAAAACTTACTCTTTGCCATTCCCCATCATCACCACAAAAAAACGCGCCATCAAAAAGCACAACATGCCCTTGAGAAACTCGGTATTCCTGATAAAGCCAATGTGTTACCAGAAGCTCTATCTGGTGGACAACAAGCCCGTGTGGCCTTGCTACGAACCTTATTAGCGGAACCAAACTGTCTCTTACTAGACGAACCTTTTAGCAAACTCGACCCAGCGCTGCGTCGTGAGGTACGGGAATTTGTACTGAACGAAATTCGCCAGGCTAATATTCCCGCCTTGCTGGTCACCCATGACCCAGAAGACGCAAAAGCCATGCAGGGGCAATGCATCGAGCTCTCTTAACAGAAATTATGCCAATCGATATTTACGCTGATCTGAGCAGCATGATTGATATTTTTTCTCGTGCAACCCTTTTACCCGCTATGCTAAAAGTGAACAAAAGATCATTTACAGGAATCAAAGGAGGAAAAATGACCACAGTCTTAAACCATGTTGTGAAAACCATTCAAGGAGAGGCCATTAACCTTTCGGACTACGAAGGCAAAACCCTACTCATTGTGAATGTCGCGTCAAAATGCGGCTTAACCCCACAATATAAAGGCCTTGAAGCCTTGTACAACAGATATAAAGCACAAGGTTTTGAGATATTGGGTTTTCCAGCCAATGATTTTGCCGGGCAAGAACCCGGTTCAGATGCCGAAATCCAAGCATTTTGCAGTCTGAATTATGATGTTAGCTTCCCCATGTTTAGTAAAATTGTGGTGACTGGCCCCGAAACACACCCTTTGTATCAAGACCTCACTCAAGCAGTTCCCATTACCCCCAATCGTGAAAGCATGGAAAATATGCTCAAACAACATCAGATTGAACCAACGCAAGCTCCTGAGGTGGTGTGGAACTTTGAAAAATTTCTCATCAGTAAGCATGGTGATATTCAACGTTTTGCGCCTGATGTGGAGCCGAACAATGAGGCTTTAATCGCCGCCATAGAAGCAGATCTCACTTGAGGTCTGCCTCACTAATGAGGTTATTTCACCAAGTCCTTAATTAAAGCCTGATAGCTTGCAATAAGGTGCTCCTCGGAATATTCGCTTATGTTTGGAGCAAGTGCTTCTTGCTCCAGCAATGCCAAAAGACGATCCACCGCCCCTTTCGCCTCTGCGATTTCATCGCCCAATACACTTGGGTAGAGAAACACAGGGTCGAACAATTCAGGATAAACTTGACGCTGTGGTAAGAGTGGCAAACAGCCCATAGCCACGGCTTCGAGTACGGACAAACCTTGAAATTCGTGCAAAGCAGTGGATAAAAACACATCGGCTTGGTGCAGAATAGACAGATACTCTTCTCGGTTATCGGCAAAACCAAACTGTGTTATCTGTTCGGCAAACTCGATTTGTATCTGATCAAACACCTCTGGGTAACTGCGAAACTGCTCGCCCATGATGGCAATCTCAAACGCCAGATGTCGTGCCTTTAACTCACGCAATATGGCCAATAAATTCTCAGGGCCTTTGTCATACTCCCAGCGCGCCGCCCATACCAATTTAATTTTACCTTGGCCAAATGCCCCAGTACGGCGACCTTGGGATGACAGGGAAACCGGTACAGGAAGTACTTCCGATTTGGCTTGTGTATCGTCCAACCAGTCCGGGGAGACGTAGTCAGGCAGTTTCTTCAATAACGCCTTAGCCCCCTGAAAAAAACTGTGGCAATTGAATTCGCTGTTAAAAACACATTTGTCTGCCGCCAATGCGCTGTATAAGGTGACCATTTGCATTTCCACCACACCCTGTTGATTATCATTAGCAGGGTAAGCAAATTGATTCTCATGGAAATATAAGATCCAAGGCAGGTTTTGCAGATCGGGGCAAAAAGCTTTCAGACCCACACAATCGGTCATTGAGGTGGCGATCACCAGGTCATAAGGTCGTTGCAATGTGTCTTTGAATTTAGGATCAAACGCAAAACTCATGGCGTTACCACGAATGCGCCAAGCAAAATGCCTTGCGGGCAGAGACAAATAGTGCCAATCATGCTCTGGCATTGCCGCCATCAGCGTATTCGCCCAAGCTTTATGGCTGCTTGCCTCATAAGCACTGATCAATAAAATTCGCACGGCTTCATTTTCCTTCTAGCCCATACTCTTAGACTCGCTTATCATGTAATAAAGCAACACATCCGATAAGGACCAAGATGATTATTCAACGTCACGATCAAGATATTACCACGCCAACCGGCACCATGCGCTGCACAGTTTACCGACCCAAAGCGGAAGGACGTTTCCCCGGCATTATTTTTTATTCTGAAATTTTCCAACAAACCGCGCCCATTGCGCGATCGGCTGCCATCATGGCAGGGCACGGTTTTATCGTCATAGTGCCGGAAGTGTTTCATGAACTGAACCCCATTGGCACGGTTCTGAGCTACGACGACGAAGGCAAAGACAAAGGCAACTCAGACAAGTTTAGCAAACCATTGGAATCTCACGATTCGGATACCACTGCCATGTTGGACTACCTTTCTCAACAAGATTATTGCAATGGACAATTTGGCAGCATGGGCGTTTGTTTAGGCGGACACCTAGCCTATCGCGCCGCGTTAAACCCTCGTATTCAAGCGGCTTTTTGTCTTTACGCTACAGACATTCACTCCAACACAATTCCTTGTCAGCCTGACAATGATTCCTTTACTCGCACAGGTGAAATCCAAGGGGAATTGGTCATGGTTTGGGGAAAACAAGACCCACACGTGCCAACCGAAGGACGTCAGAAAATTTATCAGCAATTAATCGCGACAGATCGTTTGTTTAGCTGGTATGAAGTGAACGGACAACATGCCTTCATGCGTGACGAGGGAGACCGATACGACCCTGCGCTGGCGTTGGAGTATTATGCGAAGGCGGTTGCCCTATTTCAACGCACCCTTAACCGAGCCGTCTAATCATAAGCAAGTGGCGAGTTTATTGCTCGCCACGCCATGTTGGAGTAAGGGCAACCTCGCCTAACTCGCCCGACACCCACATCTCACCATCTTGAATGGTCACATTCAATTGCATGGAACGCGCACAAATCTTGGCGAGCTCAATGACTTGCTGTTCCGGAAAATGTAAGACGCGCAAATTGTCAAAGCGACTGTTTTTGCCTTTATTCTGCTGCCACCAAAGATCGGATTTGTCATTGTAATTCACCACTACCACTTGTTGGGCGCGACCGCAGGCTTTACGTAAGCGTTTTTCATCCGGCTGGCCCAATTCCACCCACAGCAAAATCTCATCTGAAAAGTTCTTTTGCCACAAATCAGGCTCTTCTTCGGTACTCAACCCTTTGGTAAAACTCAGCTGCTCATCCCCTACCTTGTCATCGGCCAACAGAGCAAAGGCGGCTAACCGCACCATCATACGTTCTTCCGTTTCCGATGGATGCAATGCCAAAGTAATGTCATAACCTTGATAATGATGCCTGTCCATGTCCGACACCTGAACGGACGCTTTATAAACCCTTGCTTTAATTGCCATAATACTTCTCAAACAAATAAGATGGAAAACCGCGCGCATTGTACAGGAAAATCACTAAACACAGGACGTCGAAGCAAAATTAAATTTTCGTTATTTGCATATAAGTGTTTGACATAAAGAAAATAATCAGGCTCAATGAAAAAGCTCAAAGAGCACAATTACATTATTGAACTAGACAGAGAAAAGGAGAAGCAAGATGACACAATTCTATCTGAATAATCACCAAACTTCTTCTATGGCGATTACTTGTAATAAACAAGTGCGATCACTCTATCGCTGTACGCGTTCAATGCCTGTGTAATTGCATCATTGACCGCGGAATTTACGCGGTCACCTTTTCCATATCCTCGTAAGTTCCGCTTTTACTTTTTCTATTTGGAGAAACTTATGAGTATTATTGCCCTATTCAACGCCGCTAAAGATTACTTGGAAGCCCGTCGTACCAATCAAATATTTCGTCATTTAGACGATCATTACCTCAAGGACATTGGCTTTTACCGCGATAACGGTCATATCCGTCCTCTTGCTGGTAGCAATCACGATGACAATGAAAGACCAGTTAAAACTCACATACCGCCGGGAGAAAACCCGAGCGACGGCTAGCTGAATCGTCACCTGAAATCTTCTTTCAGGTGACGGTAAACATCCGGCCAACATGGCCAATACGCCTTTCCCTCTCACCTTGATTAATGAGCGAAAGGCGTTTTTGTTTTACCAACTTTTTGCACTTCATGATCCATCAACAAATCCACTTCCGTTACTTCACCATTGGTCGCCAGCGATGTTCGTCGAATGTATTTGGCTGGACACCTATGATGCAAATGCATCCAATTCCAGACATGAGATTGATTGACTCCTAACTGCTTAGCTAATTCAGTTTGACTTCCAACAATGGCAACGGCTTTTGCGATGGCTGACATATAACCTCCTTATTTACAACCTTTGTTGTATCTAAAAACAGTTTTTATTGTTTGTCAAATACAGATAAAGTTGTAATCATCCTTTTATGGGTATTGCAAAGCGCGTCAAGGAAAAACGAATAGCATTAGGACTGACTCAAGTTGAGTTAGCAAGCCGTGTTGGCATTAGCCAACAGTCTTTACAGAAAATTGAAGATGGTCATACCCAAAATCCTCGTAAATTACTCAATCTCGCTAAAGCCCTAAACTGCCAAGCAGATTGGCTCTTAAATGGACATGAAGACGAAGTTCGCGAAGTCTCAAGTCACTACCAAAAGCGTATTGAACGCCCCTTGCTTGACGCCGCTCAACTCCTCCGTAGCCATAACCTAGAAGAGACATTAGCCACGGCCAAACAACTCTTCGAAGCGCCCGAAGCCGCTAGCAGCAAAGCATTTTGGTATAAAGTTATTGGCGACAGCATGAGCAACCAAACTGGTTTGTCCATACCCGACGGTTACCTAGTATTGATAGAACCAGGTCTGCAGCCAACACATGGCAGCTTTGTACTAGCGAGAATCAACAAGGCAAAAGAGGTGACCTTTAAACAACTTGTCATGGATGCGGGTCAATCCTACCTAAAACCCCTTAATGGCCACTATTTACCCGTGACTTTAAGCCGCGACGATGAGATTATCGGTGTTGCACGAGAAGTAAAACGATCACTGATTGATTAGCTAATTCATGAATAGAAAATAAAAAAACAATATTAATTGTTGACTGAAATACAATTTATACTGTATTTTTAAACAGTACTCATTCATAAAGGAATTACACCATGCTAGTAGTAACAAGACGTCCGGGAGAAACCATCAATATTGGCGACGATATTCAAGTCACCGTATTAGGTGTGCAAGGTAACCATATAAGAATTGGCGTTAAAGCGCCACGTCAGATCAGCGTACACAGACATGAGATCTACAAGCGCATTCAAGAAAGCAGAAACGAAACCACAGCAGAACCGAGCTAATCTATGTCATGTGGCATGTAAAAAGGAACAGCTTGCCATTTTGCTGCTTGGCTTCTAAGGTTAAACAGTGTCATAACTAAAGTAAAAAAGTGTCATAACTAAAGTTAAAAGTGTCACAACTAAAGTTAAAAGTGTCACAACTAAAGTTAAACAGTGCCACAACGCTTTATGCCATCGTATTCATTGTTTAAGGACTAAGACATGAAATACCCAATGCAATCTCTGAAAAATACACTGCTCACTTGCTCATTCCTGCTTACCGGTCTGCTTTTGGTAGCCTGTTCTACCCCATATCATACGACCGACTTGCCAGCACCCGATATTAAAGGCAGCTACACAGATAACTACAACTACAGTCAAGATATTGAGGCAAAACAATGGATTATTAACAATCAATCCGTATTTGTTTATCAGTTGGTTAACAATGCAGAAAGTTATCTCACTGCCAAGAACAGCAGTGCCAACCCATACTATCCTGACAAATTTAGTCGTTTTGAATGGACTCATTATTTTGGCGATATCTGGTATTGCCAGCAGGTCTATGATGCCAGCACAGCAGCCAATGCCAATAACTTTACTATTTACCCAAAAGCAGACAGCAGCAATCCAGCCACAGGGGGTTGTGGTCTAAACGGCCATAACTTCCCATGGAGCAAACTGATACCAAATTGATTCAGCAAACTTAGCGTCAATTGCATAAAGGCTGTCCGCCCGAAAATAGGCTGACAGCCTTTGTTTCTGGTGACACTCAAACGAGTTAACAAGGCATCATGACCCAAGCAATCACATCGTTAATATAGCCATCGTCACGTTTGTATTCGCGATAACCTGCTGACTGAGCCGCCCCAATTAAAAAAGAGTGACCTGAAAGGGTAAGCACACAAGCGGTGGTCCCTTCTCTTTTCAGCTCTGCCACATCAATTTCCGGCATGAAGTGCTGACCGATATTATACGCCTCTGACGTACTGGAAAGAATCTCACCTGTTTCCGTCGTAAACAAGGCAAAACTCCCCTCCTTCACCACACCATTTTCCTTAGGCAAAATATCTTGCAAGATGGCTTTAAACTCGACACTGGAGTCAAAGACGATGCCTATTCCTCCGACAATGTTCGCCGCATCATTGCTATCCCGGATGGCAGCATTGTAAATGTAGGTTTTTTGTTGGTCGTAACAGTCAAATGGCACAAAATCTGATACTCGATACGAGTATATATCGTCCAACTCAAATACCGACTGACCAGCAGACTGTGGCTCAATGTCGTGACCAATGCGTTCCTTATATTGATCATCCGAAAACGCCACATAACGCCCTTGTCGATCAAACACATAAAGCGTGTGATAAACCGTATAAAGAGAATGAATTTTCGCTAACGTATGTTCAATACGCGTTTGATCGAGGGTTTGAGATGACAATTCTGCTCTCAATAACGAGTTCAACCCCCACCAACGACAATCATTGGCTCGTTCATACAAGTTGCGATCCATAATGTCCACGGCCAAACTGGCTTGAAGCCGCATGGCATTTAATTGACCTGAAATAATGGTAGTGAACAAGGAGCTTATCGAGTCGGCAAACACACCATCTATGTCGCGGCCTATTTTCTTTATGGCCTCAAGCACGGGCATGAATTCTACCGCTTCTTTGCGCGCCGCAGTGATGATGCCATTCAACACGATTAACTCAAGATCATCATTAATCGCAGTGGAACGATTCCGAATATCCAATAAATCATCCGATACAAGCCCAGTGATGATGTCGGTATCTGTCCCCGTGGATGATGCCCTTTCTTGCGCACTGCTACTGGGCAGAGCCCCTCGGGTGTTCGACTCAATCTCATGAATGGCAACCAAGGAACTCATCAACCAATCCTTAGGACCAGCATAACCTTGATAAGCGGTCCCTTTGGCACAAACTTGCACCAATTCATTGCCTTTGTTCGTCACCAGTTGCGGCTCTAATGCAATAGAAAAGCGCTCAGGCAGGTCTTTCTGGTAATAAAATGGCGCAAAAAGCACATTCCCTGCACTATTTAAGAGCAAGAAGTGGTTTGTTTCGTCTTCCGCTAATAAGTGATTTATGATGCCCTCTAATTCATTTTGAAAACGAAAGCTCAATACGATCACACCAATCACAACACCATTGTCCACCACAGCATTGGCGTACAAAAGATTGTCCTCATGACCGCCCATCAGTTCCGTGATACCAAAATACTCCACATAATCATCAGGATTATCGAGCGCTTGTTGAATAAAGGCGTCATTAACCTTGCCTGTTCGACTTGGCTGGCTTAATTCAAACACCACCTCGCCTTGCGGAGTTAATAAAAGTGCATTGTGATAAACAGAATAGATATCGATATAGGCTTGCAATCGCTGCTGCATAAACAAACGATCTTCTTCCTCGAGATTGGCTTTTTTCAAGTAGCGTACCACATCGTCATCGGTGGCTAGAAAGCCTATATCAGCGGTACGTTCGAACAAGTTGCGAATCAAAACATCAATCGCCACCTGACACCTTGACCAGTTTTGGCCGATCACCTTACGGGCATGCTCGCTGACCAAACTTTCAATGAGTTTTTCTTGCAAGCCGTGAAACTGTTCTAGAGTCGTTTCCATATCCTCTAGAATGGTTGAAGCAACATCTAAACTGTTAATTTTCCCTATTAACGCAATCTTTTCCCACCAAGTACTCAGCGATTTCAGATCTCGATCATATTGATCGACTTCTTTAATAGCACGCTTCATCGCATCTTGGTGTTGAGCGATAAATACATCCACAACTTAGGCACCTTATATACAACTACAACTACAACTACAACGTAAGTTACTGTTTAAGCAAAAATATTGCCAATTAAGCATATTTAATTTGCCATTAAGGTATATCTAGTTCTCCTTACAAGTAAGTCAACGATATTGAGAATTTTTATCACCTTCCTTTCATAGAACACCTACACGTCTCATCACAAACCAGCCAGCAAATTAACTATGTTGGCCTAATCAACATACAAGACAGGCATGGACAAAGGGAAGTCAAAGTGAACACTTCAATAAAAAACAACCAAACACTGTGATCAAATGGAAGTATTGAATTAAAAATATTCGACATAAAGAAAAATGCTATTGAGAAAGGTAGGATTTAATCTTCCCCAGAAACCTGCAAATCACTAAATCACTAAATCACTAAATCACTAAATCACTAAATCACTAAATCACTAAATCACTAAATCACTAAATCACTAAATCACTAAATCACTAAATCACTAAATCACTAAATCACTAAATCACATTAAAAAATCAAGCCTTTAGGAATAAATGTAAATCAACAACCAGAGTCGATAAGGTCATATACAGATTAACTAATGATTTTATTCTTAATAGCTTTCAAGTCTAAATGCGAGCACCCGCTCAAAATATAAAGCCCTTACTATCTGTCCGTATTAATTATCAATTTTTTATATCTTAATTATCATATTTTATATATCTAAATTCCTTTATCAAAAAAACTTAAAAATAAGCAGAATTTTATATTGATTCTTTACACAATCTTGTTATAGCATGATTTTGTGCTTATAAGATTCATAATTTTTAAACAATACATGGAACTGTTTTATGATCTATATTCTCGTCTAGTTTATTGCCTATATTGTTTTTAGAAAGTTGCCTTTAGAAAGGCATTTACCTTGCTGCCAAATTATAAATTTAGTTCTATTTTTTAGCACACTTAAATATTGGAAATATCGCTAATAACTATTTTTAATATCTTATTCAATGTAAAAGGAATGGAAAGTGAATAAATTTTTCAAAACCATGTCAGTTATTATTTTGTCTGTATTCTTGATCGCATGCGGTGAACCAGAGCTGGATACATCCTCAGATCAAGCCATGAAAGAATCAGCAAAAGAAATAATGTCAACCCTATCTTCTGAAGACAAAAATAGATTTCAAAAAACCGTCACCGGAATCTACATGATGGCTGGATTTGCTGCTATGGGGAGTAATGTCTCTGCCGAGGATGCTAGAGCCAAAGTAAATGAAATGCTAGACGGTAAAACAGCCGAAGAGATATTTGCCCTAGCCGATGAAATAAAAAAGGCCAGTAATGAATAATAGAGGCAGTGATATGAAATTATTTTATATTGCACCTTTATTATTACTGCCTCTACTCACCGGCTGTAAGTCTATTATAGAAACAGAGGTGAAATTATCGGATTTGTTAAATTCACCTACCAAAAAAATCACAGGCGACCTATATGTTAGTGTCGCCGCTTGTTCCTCTTATGAAGACTCTAGACTGGAATCAGAAGCGGTAAGAGAATCTAAAACGACGGTAAAAGACATTTTTCCTGAAGCTCGATACGTAGAATGTTTTCAAAAAAAGTTTGATTCTTTAGCGCACTTTAACATTCCTATTACATTAGACAAAGATGATGACAGCCAACTGGCTTCAAATGATAGTCTCAATATCATTTCAAACAAAAAAGAACTACTAAAAATTGCCATTCCAGCATCCATCAACAATCGCATTAATAAACTTGAAAAAAGTAGTTTTGGAATGGGCGATATTGAATTGTCAGTTCATATCAAAGTAGACAATGATTTATCTACTGATCATCCTTTTAAAGTGGTATCTGCTTATATAGATGATACCCCATATGTTTATGGTGCCTTGTCTTCTAAAAAAGGAAGCTCTTTTGACATAAAGTTATCTGATGTTTCCGTTGGACAAGCAAGATTGAACGGTGATCCACTGGTGTTACTTCACTAAAACGTATAAATAAGGAAATAATTAATATAAAAGCTCTTGCTATTATCGCGCTTGTATTTGGTGCATTATCTATATTTATCCCAGTAGGTGGCGTATTTATTGCTATGATTTGTACTGTTATGGCAATGATTTCGTTTCGCTCTCAACCTACTCTATCTGTAATAACTTTTGGTATTAACATTATTAATACCGCATTCCTCAGTCCCAGTATTTTAATAAGCGATGCAGCATCCTCTCAAACCGTTGGGTTTGATGGTGTGGCAAACAATGCGCCAACCGAGCCGGGAGCTGTTTATTGGTTCTATGTTGGATTTCATGTTGTCTTATTTTGTGTTGCTATTGGATAGCGCTATTTCCGAGGTGCTTCAACACCAGAACAATCCGTAAATAAATAGAATCTAGTTACACTCTATAAAATTCTATTTCATGGATTACTAGAGGCAAATAATATTTCAATTATTATCTCACTCTTTTAGAATGGTATTTATCAACTAGATACCATTCTATCCTCTCAATACAATAAATATTCTCTAACTTATACATATCGGTTTTGCTAACCCCAAACCACTGGCATCTTGCATCCACACCAGCTTATACACTCGCTCTTTTTCGTGTTCGATCAGTTCAGCAAAATGGGGGCTTGTGAATTTACCAAGCAGGGTGCCCCATAAGGATTCTTTGTCAGGGGCTTTGTCGTACCATTCGCTGGCGTGTTTATGGTATAGGAATTGAGCACTGTCCCACTTAGAAAGGTTCTTAGCAATCTCAGTACCCGGTACATCACTTTCATCTAGGGTCACTGTTTGATAGAAGGCTTTAAAAAAATCATTGGGTTCTTCAAGATTCAGGTAGCCATCCGAACCATCACCTTCCACTTTTTTCACTTTATTGCTTACTTTTATAAAAAAGTGCACTACCATAAAACCGCTTCAAAAACGCCTCTGGCGGTTCTTCTATAGGCTTTTATTAAAGCTTCAGTTTGAATAAAGAAATTAAATAAGTATAAACAACCACCCAATTCGCTATCATTACATTTTTATAGGCTATAAAAATCATCTTAAAAACAAAAAAATTATTCATGTGATAAATTTTATTTAAGTTCCTTAATACGATCACAAGCAAATTTTTCTACATTATCTAAAGTGAAGATATGTTGTTCATCTATATAAAATCCAGAGTCATCTTCTTCAGCCCGATATGTACTTTCATATCTCTTCAATAATTTCAATAATTCATCAAAAATATATAACCTATTAATTATAAACTTTGTACTTAAACTAGCTTTTTCATGACTAGCATCAGTCTGTAACATAATAGTCGGATAATCAATTCCATCACAATTTAAAGCTTTCTTATATTTTACAATAGTCGGGTTATCAGTATGAATAAAGAATTGGTTTTTTTTATCAAAATAACGAACATGAACACTACTGTAATAATCAGGATTAGCCATCGATGATTGATTTATTAGCTTAGAGCTTTCTAAAGGTGTTAACTTACCAATGACTATATCCCAATCATTTACAGATCCTAAAAGAGAGCCACTAAAAAATATACTTAAAAATAAAAAATTCTTAAATCGCTTCATTGAAAATTCTTTCCTTAATAATTTCGTTAAAATGTTTCCTTCTATCCTCTTTAGTATCAGTAGCTAAATTAATAATCTCCGTTACCTTATCAACAATAATTCCAGCATCACCCTCATCCGCTTTGTCCCACATTTTTTTCTTCAACCAAAAGAGCGCACCGGAGCGAACAGCGTATTTGATCTCTAATAATTTTTCAGGGGTTGCAACAAAATCCATTTGTTCATCTGGCCATAGGTCGTTATACCAATCAGTGATATCTTGATAATTATCCTTGCCTGTCAATTGCTTAAGCCCACGACCTCGGTATTTCCATCCATCACCGAATTCGGTATTACCTAGGGCAAATTCTGTCCCTTCTCGATGAGCACCGTAAATTTTATTGGCAATCACTTCATATTTCGCTTGCTTTTCTGCATCCGTCATCAGTGCCCTGCCAGCTCTATCTGGAAAAGCATCCGTCGCCGCTTCAGAAGTATGTTCTGCAAGTTTGTAATAACTAAACTCCTTCAATGCGCTTTCTTGGTACGTTAAATCTTCTTCTAAACGAAAGTTTTCACCCACTTCTTGCTGAATTTGCGCAAAAAAGTGATCAAGTCTTAACTTAGTATCCAGTTTGACCATGACAGCAATTTCATTAATTTCATCCGCAACACTTTCTAGGAAGTCATCAGTAACTGAAGTACGACGCCAAATTTTCCTCAGCATGTCTTTGGTGATACAACAACCTGACTTAAAAGCCACACCATGCCCTATCGGCCACCAGTTCCACACTTCTTTTGATAAGCCTAAGCCACTGGCATCTTGCATCCATACGAGATTATCCACTCGCTCTTTTTCGTGTTCGATCAGTTCGGCAAAATGGGGGCTGGTGAATTTGCCGAGCAAGCTTTCCCAAATGGATTCTTTTTCAGGGGCTTTGTCGTACCACTCGCTGGCGTGTTTATGGTATAGGAATTGGGCACTGTCCCACTTAGAGAGGTTCTTAGCAATCTCAGTACCCGGCACATCACTTTCATCTAAGGTCACTGTTTGATAGAAGGCTTTGAAAAAATCATTAGGCTCTTCAAGGTTCAGGTAGCCATCCGAACCATCACCTTCCACTTTTTTCACTTTATTGCTTACTTTTATAAAAAAGTGCACTACCATAAAACCGCTTCAAAAACGCCTCTGGCGGTTCTTCTATAGGCTTTTATTAAAGCTTCAGTTTGTTGAATAAGTATAAACAACCACCCAATTCGCTATCATTACATTCTTACAGGCTATACAAATCATCTTAAAAACAAAAATTTTATTCATGTGATAAACTTTATTTAAGTTCCTTAATACGATCACAAGCAAATTTTTCTACGTTATTTAGAGTAAATATATGTTTTTTATCTATGTAAAATCCAGAATCATCTTCTTCAGAGCGATATGTACTTTCATATTTATTCAATAATTTCAAAGTATCATCAAAAATAAAAAGTCTATTAATTAAAAATGTTACGCTTAAGCTAGCTTTTTCAAAACTAGAATCCGTTTTAAGCATTACAACAGGGTAATCAACCCCATCACAATTTAATAAATTATTATATTTTACTGATGTTGGAATATTACCGAGCCAAATAAATTGATACGTAGCTTTATCTTGATATGTAATATGCACCGTTTTATATGAATCCCGCACCGCTCGAGGAGCCGTTGTTTCCTTGAGTTCTATTAGTTCACTATCTGTAAGAGGCTCGATTGTCACTGAGATTTCATCTGCCCAGCAGACATCAAGCATAATCAAAAATACCAACAAGCATTTAAATAGCCTCATCAAATACCCCTCCTTCTCTTTTTCCAGTTGTTTCATTTTCTTTACCCTGACTGATATCTTTAAAATGGCCGATACGACTATTTTTCTGCTCCTCATCAAGCCCAGCATTAATAATCTCCGTTACCGCATTCACGTCATCATTAGTATCACCATTATCTGCTTTGTCCCACATTTTATGTTTCAGCCAAAAGAGCGCACCGGAGCGAACAGCGTATTTGATCTCTAATAATTTTTCAGGGGTTGCTACAAAGTCTATGTTTTCATCTGGCCATAGGTCGTTATACCATTTCGTAAAATTTTGATAATTCGATTTACCAGTGAGTTGCTTAAGCCCACGACCACGGTATTTCCATCCATCACCGAATTCGGTATTACCTAGGGCAAATTCTGTCCCTTCTCGATGAGCACCGTAAATTTTATTGGCAATTACTTCATATTTTGCTTGCTTTTCTGCATCCGTCATCAATGCTCTGCCAGCTTTATCAGGAAAACCATCAACATCAGCGGCAGCATAATACCTTGGTGACTGCTTATAATAACTATACTTTTTTAGTACATGAGGCTGATATGTTAGATCCTCTTCTAATCGAAAGTTAGGGCCCACTTCTTGCAGAATTTGTGCAAAAAAGTGATCCAGTCTTAACTTAGTATCCAGTTTGACCATGACATAAATTTCATTAATTTCATTAGCGACACTTTCTAGGAAGTCATCAGTGACTGAAGTACGACTCCAAATTTTCCTCAGCATGCCTTTGGTGATACAACAACCTGGCTTAAAAGCCACACCATGCCCTATCGGCCACCAGTTCCACACTTCTTTTGATAACCCCAAGCCACTGGCATCTTGCATCCACACGAGATTATCCACTCGCTCTTTTTCGTGTTCGATCAGTTCGGCAAAATGGGGGGTGGTGAATTTACCAAGCAAGGTTTCCCACAAGGATTGTTTTTCAGGGGCTTTGTCGTACCACTCGCTGGCGTGTTTATGGTACAGGAATTGGGCACTGTCCCACTTAGAAAGGTTCTTAGCAATCTCAGTACCCGGCACATCACTTTCATCTAGGGTCACTGTTTGATAGAAGGCTTTGAAAAAATCATTGGGTTCTTCAAGGTTCAGGTAGCCATCAGAACCATCACCTTCCACTTTTTTCACTTTATTAAAGTTAGCACTACCATAAAACCGCTTCAAAAACGCCTCTGGTGGTTCTTCTTTGGAAAACAATTCAAAGTGAATCTGGTAACGTGCGTCCGCAACCGGCGTCTCCGCCTCAATCTGAGTTGCTACGTGAAATTGCCCAAGGTAGCCAATGGCATCGCCACCTTTGATATCAATCTGATCTGCACCACTTAACTCTACCAGAGCCCCTTCTGTGACGGTTTTTGCCCCGATGGTTTTGACCAAGTCATCGTCCACACACAACCAAGTCTCGGTGATGCTACTGCCACCATAGTTCAATGCTGGGTCTAAAGTACAACGAGCAAAGTGTCTCGCTTTGTCACCAAACACTTGGCTTTTCAGGCGTCTTGGATCGTAGCTAAACTTCTGCTCTTTACTGACTGCAAAACCCGCTTTCCCTAGGCTATCCGTACGGCAAATCAAACCGTTCGTCGAGGTCACCTCGGCGGTTTTTTCAGTATAAAGCCAGTTTGGTAGCTGAAAATGTTCAACAAGATCGGACAGGTTTTCTTCCGTGGCAGGGGCCAAATGCATGTACAGGGAGTAGAAATCAAAATGTTTCTCCTGCTCCCCTTCCTTATAGGAAAACACATGCTGTATCAAACAAAAGTCCCCTGAATAGGGCAATTCGAGACCACGAAATGTCGAAGTTGAATAGTCATTATGAATACGATAAGCCACGATTTTACCATCGGCGATGGCGATGATTGGATGCGCTTTTTGGCAGTGTTCGGCATTTTTCAATGAAAAGTGTAAACCACCGTGCCAACACCCATTCCCTGGGTTATAACCATATTGTCCGGCTAGCTCTTGCTGCAGCTGAGTCTGAAACGCGTTGCCATCGTCATAAACAAGACCATTCGGTTTAGGAACAGGGTAAATAAACTTCATTCACAACATCCTTATTACTAACCAGAAAAACTGAAGTCACTGGTGGTTATCATATCGGCTAGCGCTTCTGTTTCATAGCTTTCTGCACCAATATTGACTTCTGGGGCGACCAGAAACACCCCTTCGCTGTTGATGCTCACAAAGCTTTCACCTACTTTTATGGTGAGTTCCGCGTCCGCTTCAATCACGGTCAAATCGCCACTTTGCAGCTGGATCACTTGCGCCACCTCGGTCGCGGCAATGCCGCTAATCTGCTGTTGTAGACTAGCGTGAATGGTTTGGGCTTGATCTTTCTCAATATGCACACGGCGCTCGCCTGTTACCTGTATGTGCTGGTTGTTCTTCACTTCCATGAAGCTGTCATTGGCCACCGTTAGGTGATGGTCATTGCCAATGTTGGTTTGGACATCGTTGAGGACTTGCTGTTTGAGGTCTTTTTGCGCATGCAAGTAAACTTGCTCTTGCCCCGCTTGGTCTTCGAAAGACAGCTCGTTAAAGCCCGCCCCTTGGTGTGTATGTTTGAGTGAAAAGCGCGCCACACGCTTTTGGTTTTGAAATGCAAAACTGAATGGATAACCACCCATCTCTCAATCAGATGGGTGATCAAGACGTCGGAATAAATGTATTGTTAATCTTTTTATTCACTCACCCAAAACAAGGCCTCTTCCTGCTCGTTTAGTCTGTTTGACGGTAAACGCTCACCTTGTTTTAAACGCACTTGGTCGTCAGTCAGGTTGCAATGCCATACCGCATCTATTGGGCTTTCGTCGTTAGGGAGTGCAATGTGATGCGTGGCAGTGGACAGCGGAAAAAGTTGGCCGTAACCCTGAGCGCGGGCATGGGCAACAAGGTCTTTAGGATAATACAGCATGTGTGAATACGCGCTGTCATCTAGGTCGTACAAAAGGCTCACCAAGGCAGTTTCCAGCGCCCAATAACCAATAAAAATGGATTTTTGATGGGTGTTGTACCAGTAGCAGTCTTTCATGCCCTTGTACCAATCCCGTAGGTATTGAGTGAGGCTCTCTTGTCGTTCTGCTTTTGTTGGGCTAACGCCATCGCCTTTAATGGCATCGTACAGATGTTGGTAAGGTGTTGGAAAAGCCAGATGATCCAAACGCGGCAAACCAATATAGCCCAAGCGCGCCAGCAGCATACTCAACAAAGGATCATCATTGTCTTGAGGATTTTTTCCGAGCATGCGCACTATGGTGTGCAAGGCCTCTGGTTTCCCCGACAAGACAGCAAAGCTCATGGAACGCAGTAAGAAGTGAAAAGCGTCCGGCTCCCAGTATAAAAAATTATCATCTGGAAATTGATTTTTATGGCGCTCTAATTCCGCCAGCGCCTCGTGCATAAGGGTTTGGCAAAATACCAAGTCGTTGCCAGCAGAGTATTCCAAGGTAGCATATTCGAATTTATGGCGAGCAACACTCCAACTAACGCGAGAACGATGACCCAGCCTATTGTTCAAGTTATTTATGATGTCATAGCGTTTGGCTATATCTCTTTGAAAAAAAATGCTTTGTTCATCATACACTTTAAACTTGAGTAACGGATCTCTCTTGTTATTATTAAAGCCTACTTCATCAAGAGTCATAAAATCACCTCGGCGATACTGTTTGCCTTTTCATCCAATTTAGTAATATTCACCACCTCGCCAGAGCTGTCCACTATCATTAACCAACGTTCATAATCTGAGTCGGCAACATCCGCTGCAATACCTCGATCCCCTAATGCAGGCTCCAATCGAGGCTTAATCCAGTCATCATTCATTTGTTTACCGTCTTTGGTATTCCCCAATACCGTATCTTTGGCGACCCCATCACTGTCTATGTATTTGCCAGATGCGGTTCGGTATTTGGTTTCGGTAATCACATAAGGCGGCGGTGGGTTGGTATTTTCATAAATTCCGTCAATGCCTCGTCCTCTGGGTTCGGTATTTGGTTTCGGTATATTGGTGGTGTTTTTATAAGCTTCAATCGTCACCAAGAAGACAACAAAAAGCCAACTCTTATTCTGAGTGGCTTTGTAAACAAATCAAACAGGTAAGATAAGCCTTAACGCTCGGCTATTCACTCACCCAAAACAAGGCCTCTTCCTGCTCGTTTAGTCTGTTTGACGGTAAACGCTCACCTTGTTTTAAACGCACTTGGTCGTCGCTCAGGTTGCAATGCCATACCGCATCCACTGGGCATTCGTCGTTAGGAAGTGCGATATGATGTGTAGCAGTGGACAGCGGAAAAAGTTGGTCGTAACCTTGAGCGCGGGCATGGGCAACAAGGTCTTTAGGATAATACAGCATGTGTGAATACGCGCTGTCGTCTAGGTCGTACAAGAGGGTCACCAAGGCAGTTTCCAGCGCCCAATAGCCAATAAAAATGGATTTTTGATGGGTGTTGTACCAGTAGCAGTCTTTCATGCCCTTGTACCAATCCCGTAAATATTGCGTCAGGCTCTCTTGTCGTTCTGCTTTCGTCGGGCTAATACCATCCCCTTTGATAGCATCGTATAAAGACTGGTATGGTTTGGGAAAAGCCAGATGATCCAAACGCGGTAAACCAATATAACCCAAGCGCGCCAGCAATATACTCAATACAGGATCATCATTCCCATCAGGATTCTTTCCCAACATGCGCACTATGGTGTGCAAGGCCTCTGGTTTCCCCGACAAGACCGCAAAGCTCATGGAACGCAGCAAGAAGTGAAAAGCGTCCGGCTCCCAATATAAAAAATTATCATCTGGAAATTGATTTTTATGGCGCTCTAATTCCGCCAGCGCTTCGTGCATAAGGGTTTGGCAAAATGCCAAGTCGTTGCCAGCAGAGTATTCCAAGGTAGCGTATTCGAATTTATTTAGAGCTATCACCCAACTTAGTCCAGACCTATGATCATATTCATTATCTGTGTTATTTATGATCTCATACGATTTGGATCTGTCTTTTTGAAAGAAGGCATTCTTTTTCTGGTATATATCAAAACCAAGTAGTGGATCTCTTCTATTTGATTCAAAACCAGTTTCATTTACTATCATAAAACTACCTCGGCGATACTGTTTGCGTATTTGTCTAGCTTAGTGATGTTCACCACCTCGCCAGAACTGTCTACTATCATCAGCCAGCGTTCGTAGCCACTTTCTACTATATCGAAAGCGCGATCATCATCTTCTAATGCAGGCCCTAATCGGGCCCTAATCCATTTATCATTCATTTGTTTACCGTCTTTGGTATTCCCCAATACCGTATCTTTGGCGACCCCATCACTGTCTATGTATTTGCCAGATGCGGTTCGGTATTTGGTTTCGGTAATCACATAAGGCGGCGGTGGGTTGGTATTTTCATAAATTCCGTCAATGCCTCACCCTCTGAGTTCGGTATTTGGTTTCGGTATATTGGTGGTGTTTTTATAAGCTTCAATCGTCACCAAGAAGACAACAAAAAAGCCAACTCTTATTCTGAGTGGCTTTGTAAACAAATCAAACAGGTAAGATAAGCCTTAACGCTCGGCTATTCACTCACCCAAAATAAGGCCTCTTCCTGCTCGTTTAGTCTATTTGACGGTAAACGCTCACCTTGTTTTAATCGCACTTGGTCGTCGCTCAGGTTGCAATGCCATACCGCATCTATTGGGCTTTCGTCGTTAGGGAGTGCAATGTGATGCGTGGCAGTGGACAGTGGAAAAAGTTGGTCGTACCCCTGAGCACGGGCATGGTCAACAAGGTCTTTAGGGTAATACAGCATGTGTGAATACGCGCTGTCGTCTAGGTCGTACAAGAGGGTGACCAAGGCAGTTTCCAGCGCCCAATAGCCAAAAAAAGTAGGAAACCTACCTTTATGACGGTTATACCAATAACAGTCTTTTATGCCCTTGTACCAATCCCGTAGGTATTGAGTGAGACTCTCTTGTCGTTCTGCTTTTGTTGGGCTAACGCCATCTCCTTTGATGGCATCGTATAAAGACTGGTATGGTTTTGGAAAAGCCAGATGATCCAAACGCGGTAAACCAATATAACCCAAGCGCGCCAGCAGCATACTCAACAAAGGATCATCATTGTCTTGAGGATTTTTGCCGAACATGCGCACTATGGTGTGCAAGGCCTCCGGCTTCCCCGACAAGACCGCAAAGCTCATTGACCATAATAAAAACTGAAAGGCATCCGGTTCCCAGTAAAAGAAAGACTTGTGTGGAAATTGATTTTTATGGCGCTCTAATTCCGTCAACGCATTTTGCATAAAAACTTCACACTCTAACAAACTATAGCCAGCAGAATACTCAAGGATAGCATATTCAAACTTATCTAAAGTTATAGACCAACTAACTCCTTCTCTATGATCCAATGCGTTTTCTAAATTATTTACGATATTATAAGATTTAGCTCTATCTTCTAGAAAAAAATCTCTTTGATCATCATAAACAGGCAAGGTCAATAACGGGTCTCTTCTGTTTTTTTTAAACTCACTTTCATCCATTGTCATAAAATTACCTTTTCAATACTTTTTGCAGAAGCATCCAATTTCGTAATATTCACTACCTCACCAGAGTTGTCCACTATCATCAGCCACCGCTCATAACCACTTTCAATAATATCACGAGCTTTACGACTACCTAGCTCATCTTTTATACGTGGCTTAATCCAACCATCATTCATTTGCTTAGCTCCAGGTAAACCTGAAGAGCCTTTGGTTTTACTCAGCACCGTATCTTTGGCGACCCCATCACTGTCTATGTATTTGCCAGATGCGGTTCGGTATTTGGTTTCGGTAATCACATAAGGCGGCGGTGGGTTGGTATTTTCATAAATTCCGTCAATGCCTCGCCCTCTGGGTTCGGTATTTGGTTTCGGTATATTGGCGGTGTTTCTATAAGCTTCAATCGTCACCAAGAAGACAACAAAAAAGCCAACTCTTATTCTGAGTGGCTTTGTAAACAAATCAAACAGGTAAGATAAGCCTTAACGCTCGGCTATTCACTCACCCAAAACAAGGCCTCTTCTTGCTCGTTTAGTCTATTTGACGGTAAACGCTCACCTTGTTTTAAACGCACTTGGTCGTCGCTCAGATTACAATGCCATACCGCATCTATTGGGCTTTCGTCGTTAGGGAGTGCGATATGATGTGTAGCAGTGGACAGTGGAAAAAGTTGGTTGTAACCCTGAGCGCGGGCATGGTCAACCAAGTCTTTAGGATAATACAGCATGTGTGAATACGCGCTGTCGTCTAGGTCATACAAGAGGGTCACCAAGGCAGTTTCCAGCGCCCAATAGCCAATAAAAATGGATTTTTGATGGGTGTTGTACCAGTAGCAGTCTTTCATGCCCTTGTACCAATCCCGTAAATATTGCGTCAGGCTCTCTTGTCGTTCTGCTTTCGTCGGGCTAATACCATCCCCTTTAATAGCATCGTATAAAGACTGGTATGGTTTAGGAAAAGCCAGATGATCTAAACGCGGCAAACCAATATAACCCAAGCGCGCCAGCAGCATACTCAATACAGGATCATCATTGTCTTGAGGATTTTTTCCGAGCATGCGCACTATGGTGTGCAAGGCCTCTGGTTTCCCCGACAAGACCGCAAAACTCATGGAACGCAGTAAGAAGTGAAAAGCGTCTGGCTCCCAGTATAAAAAATTATCATCTGGAAATTGATTTTTATGGCGCTCTAATTCCGCCAGCGCCTCGTGCATAAGGGTTTGGCAAAATGCCAAGTCATTGCCAGCAGAGTATTCCAAGGTAGCGTGTTCGAATTTATCCATAGCAACATCACAACTCAGCCCAGACCTATGATCATATTCCTTGTCTAAGTTATTTATGATGTCATAATCTTCAGTAATATCTTCTTGAAAATAACTCTTCTTCTTCTGATATATCTCAAATTTCAACAAGGGCTCGCGCCTATTTTGTTTAAATGTTGCTTCATCGACTATCATAAAATCACCTCGGCGATACTGTTTGCCTTTTCATCTAATTTAGTAATATTTAGCACCTTACCAGAACTGTCCACTATCATTAACCAGCGCTCATAACCGGCTCGCCTAATCTTTTTTGCTGCACTATCATCTTCTAATGCAGGCCCTAATCGACGCTTAATCCATTTATCATTCATTTGTTTACCGTCTTTGGTATTCCCCAATACCGTATCTTTGGCGACCCCATCACTGTCTATGTATTTTCCAGATGCGGTTCGGTATTTGGTTTCGGTAATCACATAAGGCGGCGGTGGGTCGGTATTTTCATAAATTCCGTCAATGCCTCGCCCTCTGGGTTCGGTATTTGGTTTCGGTATATTGGCGGTGTTTCTATAAGCTTCAATCGTCACCAAGAAGACAACAAAAAAGCCAACTCTTATTCTGAGTGGCTTTGTAAACAAATCAAACAGGTAAGATAAGCCTTAACGCTCGGCTATTCACTCACCCAAAACAAGGCCTCTTCCTGCTCGTTTAGTCTATTTGACGGTAAACGCTCACCTTGTTTTAAACGCACTTGGTCGTCGCTCAGGTTGCAATGCCATACCGCATCCACTGGGCATTCGTCGTTAGGGAGTGCGATATGATGTGTAGCAGTGGACAGCGGAAAAAGTTGGTCGTACCCCTGAGCACGGGCATGGGCAACAAGGTCTTTAGGGTAATACAGCATATGGGAATAGCTACTGTCGTCTAGATCATACAGCAAGGTCACCAAGGCAGTTTCCAGCGCCCAATAGCCAATAAAAATGGATTTTTGATGGGTGTTGTACCAGTAGCAGTCTTTCATGCCCTTGTACCAATTCCGTAAATATTGCGTCAGGCTCTCTTGTCGTTCTGCTTTCGTCGGGCTAATACCATCCCCTTTAATAGCATCGTATAAAGACTGGTATGGTTTGGGAAAAGCCAGATGATCCA
Source organism: Marinomonas sp. THO17 (assembly GCF_040436405.1). Lineage (NCBI taxonomy): Bacteria > Pseudomonadati > Pseudomonadota > Gammaproteobacteria > Oceanospirillales > Oceanospirillaceae > Marinomonas > Marinomonas sp. THO17. The sequence goes on from NZ_AP031575.1 coordinate 675,716, forward strand.
AACGCGGCAAACCAATATAACCCAAGCGCGCCAGTAGCATACTCAACAAAGGATCATCATTCCCATCAGGATTCTTTCCGAACATGCGCACTATGGTGTGCAAGGCCTCTGGTTTCCCCGACAAGACCGCAAAACTCATGGAACGCAGTAAGAAGTGAAAAGCGTCCGGCTCCCAGTAAAAAAAAGCTTTGTGTGGAAATTGATTTTTATGGCGCTCTAATTCCGCCAGCGCCTCATGCATAAGGGTTTCGCAAAACGCCAAGTCGTTGCCAACCGAGTATTCCAAGGTAGCGTATTCGAATTTATGGCGAGCAAGACTCCAACTAACGCGAGAACGATGGCTTTGCTCATTATCTAAGTTATTCATAATAGAATAGGAATTAGATCTATCTTTTTGAAAAAAGTTATTTTTTTTCTGGTATACCTCAAATTTCAACAAGGGCTCGCGCCTATTTTGTTTAAATGTTGCTTCATCGACTATCATAAAATCACCTCGGCGATACTGTTTGCCTTTTCATCTAATTTGGTGATGTTCACCACCTCACCAGAACTGTCTACTATCATCAACCATCGCTCATAAGCAGAATCTGAAACATTTAGTGCGAGATCATCATCATCCAATGCATCCTCCAATCGAGCTTCAATCCAGTCATCACACATTTGTTTACCGTCTTTGGTATTCCCCAATACCGTATCTTTGGCGACCCCATCACTGTCTATGTATTTGCCAGATGCGGTTCGGTATTTGGTTTCGGTATATTGGTGGTGTTTTTATAAGCTTCAATCGTCACCAAGAAGACAACAAAAAAGCCAACTCTTATTCTGAGTGGCTTTGTAAACAAATCAAACAGGTAAGATAAGCCTTAACGCTCGGCTATTCACTCACCCAAAACAAGGCCTCTTCCTGCTCGTTTAGTCTGTTTGACGGTAAACGCTCACCTTGTTTTAAACGCACTTGGTCGTCGCTCAGGTTGCAATGCCATACCGCATCCACTGGGCATTCGTCGTTAGGGAGTGCGATATGATGTGTAGCAGTGGACAGCGGAAAAAGTTGGTCGTACCCCTGAGCACGGGCATGGTCAACAAGGTCTTTAGGATAATACAGCATGTGGGAATACGCGCTGTCGTCTAGGTCGTACAGCAAGGTCACCAAGGCAGTTTCCAGCGCCCAATAGCCAATAAAAATGGATTTTTGATGGGTATTGTACCAGTAGCAGTCTTTCATGCCCTTGTACCAATCCCGTAAATATTGCGTCAGGCTCTCTTGTCGTTCTGCTTTCGTCGGGCTAATACCATCCCCTTTAATAGCATCGTATAAAGACTGGTATGGTTTGGGAAAAGCCAGATGATCCAAACGCGGCAAACCAATATAACCCAAGCGCGCCAGTAGCATACTCAACAAAGGATCATCATTCCCATCAGGATTCTTTCCGAACATGCGCACTATGGTGTGCAAGGCCTCCGGTTTCCCCGACAAGACAGCAAAGCTCATGGAACGCAGCAAGAAGTGAAAAGCGTCTGGCTCCCAATATAAAAAATTATCATCTGGAAATTGATTTTTATGGCGCTCTAATTCCGCCAGCGCCTCGTGCATAAGGGTTTCGCAAAACGCCAAGTCGTTGCCAGCAGAGTATTCCAAGGTAGCGTATTCGAATTTATCCAGAGTAACACTCCAACTAACGCGAGAACGATGACCCAGCCTATTATTCAAGTTATTTATGATATCATAGCGTTTGGCTATATCTCTTTGAAAAAAAACGTTCTGTTCTTCATACACCTCAAACTTGAGTAACGGATCTCTCTTGTTATTATTAAAGCCTACTTCATCAAGAGTCATAAAATCACCTCGGCGATACTGTTTGCCTTTTCATCTAATTTAGTAATGTTCACCACCTCGCCAGAGCTGTCCACTATCATTAACCAACGTTCATAATCTGAGTCGGCAACATCAGCTGCAATACCTCGATCACCCAATGCAGGCTCCAATCGAGGCTTAATCCATTTATCATTCATTTGTTTACCGTCTTTGGTATTCCCCAATACCGTATCTTTGGCGACCCCATCACTGTCTATGTATTTGCCAGATGCAGTTCGGTATTTGGTTTCGGTAATCACATAAGGCGGCGGTGGGTCGGTATTTTCATAAATTCCGTCAATGCCTCGCCCTCTGGGCTTGTCGGTCATTTTGCGTATTTGTCTATCTTCCGGCAAGAGGTTTTTAAAGCCGTTATTAATCATTAGGTTGTCACTGAGAATTTCGCCATACAAACCTTTTTCTGCATTGGTCATTTTAATGATTTTGGGATCAATGCTTGCCACACTCTCATCTAATTGATGTACGACCTTGCTGTCTGGTAAGGCTTTATAGCCCGTATCCAGTTCGTCGGCTTGAAGTTTGATTTCATCGGCGGATTTTTGCAGCACATCTTGCACCATGCCCACCACAGAATCAATCTTCTCATCAGCGCTTTTTCTCACATCTTGCAGGACTTTATAGGAGTCTTGTAGCCAAGTCTGTACTGAACTTGGGGCTAACTTGCCTATTTTATTCGCCAAGCTTTTATAGGCATCAATGGCTTGATCAAACAGATCGAGCAATTTCTGGGTATTGATACTGCCAGCCAGTTCCTTGAGCTTGACAGAAACCTCTAATAAGACGTCTTTGGGGCCTTGAGTACCTAAGATTTTTTTCACTTTCGGATTGTTCAAGAAAACAAAGATCGGCTTGAGCGCTGGGGTAATGGCTTTCGCCACATCCCCGCTAGCTTTTCTGATATACAAAAAGAGGATTTTCAACACCCCTTTTACCGCCGATCCTAGGGTAGGTATCAGACCTATTAAGGTCAGACAGAGTGCCACCCATGCCCATGTATCGGATTTATCTTTACTGATCTGTCGACAGTTCGCCACCAGGTCTCGACAATCCAGCACCTGATCCACGATGGGAACCATGCCCAATACCGCATTGGCAGCAATCTGCCCCACACTCATATCTGGGTTAAAGTCGCCTTGTAGGGCTTCCCATGTCCATTCCACGGTTGCAAGGGCACTGTCTTTGGCCGATTGCGCTTTTTGTTTTATGTAGTCTTCAGCGGATTGATAAGCCTCTTCAAGGTTATCGTACAGCCATTCAAATACCTCGTTCCCTGACACGCTTATTCTCCTAATAGGTTGTCAAGACGACTGACAACACCGCTAATATCTTCTCTTGGCAAGTCGGCAAAGCTTTGTTCTGACTCGTAATACACCTTAGCCACCCCTTTAGGCACATTCTCAATTTTCGCATAACCATCGCCATCCAAAACCCCTTTGACCTCGCTACCGTCACTCAAAGTGGCGGTATACTGGGTGTTGGCCTGTGGGGTCATGTCCGCATCCAAATAGTGCAATTCAAGAGTATGATTCACGGGGGTGAGTGGTTCCATAGTGGTTGGCTCATAGCTTTCCGCGCCAATATTGACTTCTGGGGCGACCAGAAACACCCCTTCGCTGTTGATGCTCACAAAGCTTTCACCTACTTTTATGGTGAGTTCCGCGTCCGCTTCAATCACGGTCAAATCGCCACTTTGCAGCTGGATCACTTGCGCCACCTCGGTCGCGGCAATGCCGCTAATCTGCTGTTGTAGACTAGCGTGAATGGTTTGGGCTTGATCTAGCTCAATGTGCACACGGCGCTCGCCTGTTACCTGTATGTGCTGGTTGTTCTTCACTTCCGTGAAGCTGTCATTGGCCACCGTTAGGTGATGGTCCTTGCCAATGTCGGTTTGGACATCGTTGAGGACTTGCTGTTTGAGGTCTTTTTGCGCATGCAAGTAAACTTGCTCTTGCCCCGCTTGGTCTTCGAAACTCAGCTCGTTAAAGCCCGCCCCTTGGTGCGTCTGACTGCGCCACACGCTTTTGGTTTTGTGAGCCGGTAAGGCATAGGGTGGCAGGTTGTCGGCGTCGAAGGTACGACCCGTGATAATGGGTTGGTCTGGGTCGCCATTGAGGAAGCTGACGATGACGCGGGTGCCAATGCGCGGGATGGCAAGGCTGCCGTATTGGCTGCCAGACCAACCTTGGGAGACTTGCACCCAGCAAGAGCTAAAGTCGTCCTGTTGGCCGTATCTGTCCCAGTTAAGTTGGATTTTGACGCGACCGTATTCGTCACAGTAGATTTCTTCTGGGGTGTCCCCCTCGTTGCTGGCGGGCCCCACTACGGTAGCCATCATGGGCCCGTCGACACTGGGTTTGGTCTGCGGCGTGGCTTGCCAGTTGATTTGCCCCGGAATCAGGGTGAACTGGTTGTAATAGGTGGTTTCCCCTTCGCCGCCTTCTTCTTCGAGTATCTGCGGTTGAGTGCCTCTATGTTGGACCTGCACTGGGATCCAGCTGTTGTCTTTGATTTGGCTGTCAAAGTGCCCTGCAATGGTAATTTTGCTGCCCACGCGGATGGCGGGCGCATCGCTCTCACCGGTAACAAGGTGCGCTTGTCGACGCAGGTATTCAAGGCGGATGCGCGCAAAGCGTTGTCCGGTGGCACTGTCTTTGAAGCGACCGGGGGCGTCAAAGTGTGGGTATTGGTCCCCTTGGTGTTCAAGGTTGGTGCCCGTGTAGTCTTGTAAGGCCGCGTAGTCGGGGCGTTTGAAGCTGTAGTCTTTGAGCACCGCTTGGCTGGGTAAGGCTTGTTTGTGTTCGCTTAAGCGGCGGATGTATGGGGTGTCTGCCACGCCCGCGGTCAGTAGCTTGTAGGCAATCGGGTCGCTTTGTTGGCTAAGGGCTTGGCTTTTATCAATGAAGTGCAGGGTGTGTTTGCCCGCTTCATGAACGAAGTAATAGACCCAGCCTTCTTCGGCGGCCAGACGGTGCAGAAATTGCGCGTCGGTTTCGCGGTATTGCACGCAGAATTCGCGTTCTTTGACGCTGTTGTCATTGAGGGTGAACACGGCGTTGGGCAAGCCCATTTCACCAAGCAGTTGGTTGATGATGTCTTGTGGTGTTTGTTTTTGGAAGATACGACTGTTGTGACGTAGGGTCAATCGTTCCAGTGCCGGCACTAGGGTTAAGCCATAGAAGGTGTAGTTGTGGCCTGTGTCGCCTTTTTCGAAGGCGCGCACTATGCCGTGCACCCGTTGCACCAGTTCGCCATCGCGATAGAAGGTAAATTCGGCGCTTTGGTCGACGATCTGTTCGGCGCTGAGGTCCATGCGGCGACTGGCCAAACTCAGTTGGTAACGAAAACCATAACAGGCACTGCCGTCTGGCAAGGGGGCGTCAGACAGGGTATCTTGTCCCTGATACTCGCGTACCAGTAAGGTGTTGTCGTCAAGACCCTCTACGGTCAGTTTGAACATTAACGTCGGCATATACCTTCCTTTAACTTATGCTGTTTGACTAACACCTATTTGTCTCCATTCTAGTCACTGTCTCCATTCTAGTAACAGCCTTAATTCTACTCATACTTGGCGCAGACAATTTTATGGCCTTATAACACACCTTATGCGCTACTATTTCTCGCTATCTTTCTGGATGGTTATTCCAGTCCCTATGGCCGCTTCTCCCCCTTCGTTAAAGGTCACGTTCTGACTCATTAACTGGATACCATTGGCGTCTATGGTGATGAAGTTGCCTCCGGCTTTTAGGGTAATGGCTTGCTGCGCTTCCAGAATGGCTTTTGTGCCACTGCGTAAATGAATTTCTTGTTTGGCCTTGAGCTGCTGCTCGCCAGTTACTTGGCAATAAAGATTCGCATCAGCGAAATCAACATTGTCTTTCAACACGGTTAGCTGGCATTGACCATTGATGCGAATGTGCTGGTTGTTCTTCACTTCCGTGAAGCTGTCATTGGCCACCGTTAGGTGATGGTCGTTACCAATGTCGGTTTGTACATCGTTCAGTACTTGCTGTTTGAGGTCTTTTTGCGCATGCAAGTAAACTTGCTCTTGCCCCGCTTGGTCTTCAAAAGACAGCTCGTTAAAGCCCGCCCCTTGGTGCGTCTGACTGCGCCACACGCTTTTGGTTTTGTGAGCCGGTAAGGCATAGGGTGGCAGGTTGTCGGCGTCGAAGGTACGACCCGTGATAATGGGTTGGTCTGGGTCGCCATTGAGGAAGCTGACGATGACGCGGGTGCCAATGCGCGGGATGGCAAGGCTGCCGTATTGGCTGCCAGACCAACCTTGGGAGACTTGCACCCAGCAAGAGCTAAAGTCGTCCTGTTGGCCGTATCTGTCCCAGTTAAATTGGATTTTGACGCGACCGTATTCGTCACAGTAGATTTCTTCTGGGGTGTCCCCCTCGTTGCTGGCGGGCCCCACTACGGTGGCCATCATGGGCCCGTCGACACTGGGTTTGGTCTGCGGCGTGGCTTGCCAGTTGATTTGCCCCGGAATCAGGGTGAACTGGTTGTAATAGGTGGTTTCCCCTTCGCCGCCTTCTTCTTCGAGTATCTGCGGTTGAGTGCCTCTATGTTGGACCTGCACTGGGATCCAGCTGTTGTCTTTGATTTGGCTGTCAAAGTGCCCTGCAATGGTAATTTTGCTGCCCACGCGGATGGCGGGCGCATCGCTCTCACCGGTAACAAGGTGCGCTTGTCGACGCAGGTATTCAAGGCGGATGCGCGCAAAGCGTTGTCCGGTGGCACTGTCTTTGAAGCGACCGGGGGCGTCAAAGTGTGGGTATTGGTCCCCTTGGTGTTCAAGGTTGGTGCCCGTGTAGTCTTGTAAGGCCGCGTAGTCGGGGCGTTTGAAGCTGTAGTCTTTGAGCACCGCTTGGCTGGGTAAGGCTTGTTTGTGTTCGCTTAAGCGGCGGATGTATGGGGTGTCTGCCACGCCCGCGGTCAGTAGCTTGTAGGCAATCGGGTCGCTTTGTTGGCTAAGGGCTTGGCTTTTATCAATGAAGTGCAGGGTGTGTTTGCCCGCTTCATGAACGAAGTAATAGACCCAGCCTTCTTCGGCGGCCAGACGGTGCAGAAATTGCGCGTCGGTTTCGCGGTATTGCACGCAGAATTCGCGTTCTTTAACGCTGTTGTCATTGAGGGTGAACACGGCGTTGGGCAAGCCCATTTCACCAAGCAGTTGGTTGATGATGTCTTGCGGTGTTTGTTTTTGGAAGATGCGACTGTTGTGACGTAGGGTCAATCGTTCCAGTGCCGGCACTAGGGTTAAGCCATAGAAGGTGTAGTTGTGGCCTGTGTCGCCTTTTTCGAAGGCGCGCACTATGCCGTGCACCCGTTGCACCAGTTCGCCATCGCGATAGAAGGTAAATTCGGCGCTTTGGTCGACGATCTGTTCGGCGCTGAGGTCCATGCGGCGACTGGCCAAACTCAGTTGGTAACGAAAACCATAACAGGCACTGCCGTCTGGCAAGGGGGCGTCAGACAGGGTGTCTTGTCCCTGATACTCGCGTACCAGTAAGGTGTTGTCGTCAAGACCCTCTACGGTCAGTTTGAACATTAACGTCGGCATATACCTTCCTTGTTTCCGTGTGACTGCGAACGGAACCTGTCCTAAGCAGTCGTCGCCAACCTGGGCTGGCGACGCAGTGTCAATCTGTCATTAGACCTGTTGGCATTAGGCTAATGAAGAGTTTGCTTAGGCTTCGATTGGTTGCGTCCAATCGTCTGAACCAGAGGTGCCTGAAGTAATGTGATCCCAGTTGATCTTACGATACGCCAGAGACACGGTTAGGTTTTGTGTGAAGGAGTCATTGGCAGGATCCAAGCAATGAGGCATGTTGCATTCGATGTCAACAATCACTGCGCCTTCTAGGGTAGTGGTGAAGAAGTTTTCTTGCTTACCTTCAGACGAGGTACGGTACCATTTTAGTTCCACGTTAGACAGTTTTTCACCTGCGGATAAGGCGTTGTACAACAGAGGCACGGCTTTGTTTAGGGCCACGGTGAATTTGAATGGCTTATGAACACGCTTGCCAGATGGGCTGCCAGATTGTGGGTTGGTTGGTACAGTAACATTGTGTGAGAACTCTTGTACCAGCATTTCGTCTTCGTGACCTTCCAGACCGATTTCGCCCGTTGAGTCAACTGTCATGGCGCCTGCGGTAATCAGTCCCTGAGTTTCCCCTTCGATAGCTATATAACAAGGTGTTGGCATAATAAAATTCCTTATAAATAAAAAAGAAGTAAGTGTGGGTTACACTTGATAGTCCTTTAGCAAAACCGATGCCATAAAAAAATAATCATATAAAACAGTGTGTTACGTTTTATTTTTGCGTGTTAAGCAAATTATCGCTTGGCCACCAAGCAAAAGTTCGCTTGCTAAGCGAAAGTTTGCTTGGCTTTGGCTCTGACTTTAAGTTAACAAGCGCAACAAGACTCAAGCGCCTAGCCTATCAATACAAGGTATCCGACAGGGTGAAAGATTTAAATAAGTCCCGTGTAAAGGGATTAATCTCTTTTTCGATATTCAATCTAACTTGCATCTGGCCGTCATCAATACCGAATTGGTAAGTCACATTCGACGCACTGGAACTCACCACTTTGGCTTTATCCAATAGACGGAAGAAGGCCCAAGGTCCAGACGACTCAACACTTCTTGGCGAGAAATTAAGCTGTGTTGGCACCAAGGTCACTCTCGATAAAGCGCTGTCACCTAGAGTATTTGGCCACACCATTTCCACGTTATTACGTGGGCCATGGCTGTAAGACAAATTTTGCCCATCGACCACTAATAATCCTCTGCGTTTATTCGCCGTCAAATTAATAGGTTCCACGCCAAAAGATACGTCGAGCACCCCTTTGCGATTGAAAAAGGCTTCTTGAATCAATTTGGCTTGGTCAAGCTGAGCCAGCACGTCTTCTCGGATCAGCGACTCGCCTTGCAACTCGCCACTAAGCTCTAGGTTTTCCTCAATGAACATTTTCAGTTGGTCATTGTAAAATTGATCAAGTGAACCGTTGCCCGCAAAGAATTGTTCGAAATCTTCAAGTGAGACATCGGTTTTAGCCGCTGGATTAAAGGGGTATTTATCCGCAAACTTTTGCTCAAACACTTTATAAATATCATTGTGCCATCTCACTTCCAAATAGCGAATCGCCTCTTGCTTGATCACATACCAACTTTGATTAGCGAGTTTGGTCAGCATGCTATCAAGGGGTTTGGGAACGCCCGCCGAGATTCTATTAAGGGTATAAATAGGGTCCACACTATTCAGTGAGGTTCTCGCCTTGGTTGTCTCAAGCGCTGCCCTACCCACATCTGGAGCGTCTTGTATGGCTTTTAAATAGCTTTTGAGTTGATCAATCGCCACCAAGACTTCGTCAATATAAGCCGGTTTCTCATCTGAGACGGTTATCATGGCATTTAAATCAGAGAAAGGCGCATTGATTTTCAACGCCAGGTTGTATTTGGTGCTCTTTTGCAACTCCTCTAACGCTACTCTGTCTTCTGGTAATTCAGGAAAAATATTGGTGTTGCCATCTAATGCGGATAAAAAGCGCGTTAGGGGCTGAGAATTTCCTGTTAGGTTTTCTAATACGCTCACCGCTTCATTAATATCTTCAAAGTCTTTGATATCAAAACTATTGATCGCCGAACGCCAAGAGTTGGTGTAGTCAACCACATAAGAGGCACGAATTTTCTCTTTTAATGCCTGTTTATCCGCTTCACTGAACTGCGCGGTTTCGGTTTGCCCAAGCACCCAACTGTCAATTAACGCCAGATCCGATACCGATTCTGAGCTCGGCAAGAAATAGTCTTCAAACCCTTTCTTGGATAGCATAGCCGGAATACGCAGTTTTCTTGTATTCTCCCTTTCTTCAAACACCAGTGGGAAAACCGGGCCGATGAGGTTTCGTAAATCCTGATCAACCCCTAACTTGGTTTCGGCGGTTAATTTTAGATTACGATACACTCGTTGATCGATGGACAAGGCGCCCAGCTCAGCTTGTGTTGAGGCAATGAGTTTTTCATAGGGTTGCAACACTGCCACGGCATTGTCGTCCCCTTGCGCTCTCTGGCTTTCCAGATCCGTATGTTGAAGGGCATATTCCAGATGCTGTAAAAGCTTATCTTGAACTTCCTTCATACCAGAAAATCTCACTTGCCATTTTCTTGAAAAGTAATTAAGCACAAAGTCATTATATCGACCACTCTTGTCCACCAGCATTCGATATACCCTAAGCACCGCTAGCTTATCTTCATCACTGCTGGCTTTTCTAAGATCCACCACCAGATCCGCCATCAAAGAAGGCAGGTATTTGTACTCCAATAAATTTAAGTAGGTGATTTCCACTTGCGGGCCGATCAAATGCCCCTGATACAGACCCAAATCGGAAATATACATAGGTTTATCGCGGAAGAAACCAAACTCAAGGGTGGCATCACGAATGGTATTTAAGGGCGGCAGAATTTCATCTTGAGAGGTTAATGAGGTGCCCGCCGGAAACTCTTGCAAGTAATTATTCACCTTGCTAATTACCGCATCAGACTGTCGAATATTTTTCTCATAAAATTTATGCCAGGTGCCAGCCAAGATAAGGGTGGTAATACTGCACGCCAATACGCTCATGAGCAAAATGCGTCTTTTTTGTCTGGCCACACGGAAGTTATCAGACGCCAAACCGGCTTCTGGGTAAATAATTTTATTAAACAAACTTTTGGTAAAGTAAGTCGTAGAATTTTTAGCATTTTGTGCCTTATTGATGGCATGCTCTAAACCATATCGTCTGGAGGCGGCATCATCAAAAGCATTGGTTGGTACGCCTTGCTGATACACAGAAGCAAAGTAGACCCCCCTAACAAGGGGTGAAGTAGAAAAACGATCACTGCTTAAGGCATCTTCAAAAAAGCTTTGCAATACTTCTTTAAGACCGCTTATCTGACGGGTAAAGCTGTATATGGCATTGCGATCTTCATCGTCCACATTCTGCGATGCAATTTGCGGAAAGATGGCATTAACGTATTCGATAAAGGCATTGTATTCCCCTTCAAACTCACCCATCCAAGAATCATGAGATTCAACAGAGTCAAGACTGAAGGTGAAACCCAGCACGTCATCTCTTTGATCTTTTTTGTAATTACTGAAGAAGGCTTCAAAACCATAAAGCAAATCCAGCTTGGTTAGAGCAACATAAATGGGCAAGCGCGTGGAAAGGGTCTCCATTAACTCTCTGATTCTGGATCGTAAAATGGTCGCGTAGGCTTTTCTTTCGTACACGGTCGACGTCGCCAGCTTAGAAATATCAATCGCCAAGACAATACCATTTAAAGGGCGTTGACTGCGCTTCTTCTCAAGCCAGGTTAAAAAATGCAGCCATAATGATTTTTCAACTTCGCCGTTTGACTCAGAACCGGAGAGGTTCAAACCTTGTGTTAACAGCTCACCATCTGGATCAATGAGCACAGATTTATCACCCACCCACCAGTCAAATGAATAGGTATTTTGGCTTTTAAACCCAGAAGATTTGAGCACAGTAGAGAAGCTATAACTTTGGCCTGAGCGATTAATCAAGCTGGTCTTACCGGCATTCTCCAGCCCCATCACAAGATACCAAGGCAGAGTGTAGAGGTAATTACGTTTATTCAGACTTTCTTTCAAGCTAAGGATGACGGTGTTTAAATCGTTTTCTTGGTTTTCAATGGCCGCCTGTACAGGGTCTTCTTTCAACACTTCTTGGTGTTCAATTTCTGCTTTAAATTTTAGAAACTTGCGCCATTGCACCAATCCCCAAATGGTACAACAAGAGAGAGAAAACAATCCCATGATGACCAGTCGAGTCATGACACTCACCAGTGGATACTCGCCGTTGACTTCCAGCCAAGGCCCCATCCACCAAATAGCAATATTAATCAATACAACAACAAGAATTACCAAAAAAGGTAATGCCATTTTAAAACTGGAGCCTAATTTACCAAAAATGGACTTAATAATTTTCAACATACAACGTCCCTATTTTAATCAAAAGAAGTGTGTTTCTTTAGACGCTTAAAAAACAATGGATCCCAATCAGAAACCTGCATTTCTGATACTTGATGATAAATAAAATTGCTTTGCTGAACGGAGGCATCCACCGCGCCACTTTTTTTGAGCAATTCACAAGCAATCAATCGCAATTCGTATTTATCTTTATTTGCGTTGGCTTTTTTGATTTTGTCTTCAATAAAAAGCAGCGCTTCTGCTAAGCCTTGTTCGGCAAGAATGCTGTCAATTTCGTCTTTCACTGAGCTGCTTGACGAAGCATTAGCCGCACCGATTGACGAAGCATTCGACTCATTTAATAGCCATTCTTTTGCTTCATCAGAGGCGAAAGGCGAGCCGTCTTTGAAACAAAGCGTGAAGACGTCTGGATAAGCATCGACAAATCGTTGCGTTTCATAATGAATTCTTTGCGCCAAACTGGATTGACCCAAAGCGAGCGTAATTGAATAACTCAACCACTGACCATCCAGCCAAAATGGTGCCATACTGATGGTATTTTCCACACGTAACCAAAGCTCGTGAGTCGGTTCGGATAAGGACGAAAAGTACTCTTTTACGCGCTCTTTCGGTGGCGCCATAATCAGGGTTTTATTGTCTTTGGCATCTGGCAAAGCCTGAATAGACGACCATAAAACATAACGCCGAATGCTTAATGCCAGAAGCGCATCACCATCATTAGACTGAACGATATCGGCCACTTCAAGACACTTTGACTTAACCTCTTTCTCCGGTGTAACCGCCGCTTTATTGTCTGTTTCTGCAAAAGCGCCATGACGATTGGCAGCGGCTTTTGCCTCCTCTTTGGTTGACGCGCTTAATGCGAGTCTCTCTTTCTCACTGGTGAACTTTCGTTTTACCCGAATCAATAAAGCGTCACTGCTTTCGCTTGCGATATCCTGCTTTATCAGCGCATCATCCAGTTCACCACGCACTCTTAAAACATCATCAAGGGTGGCTAAGTCCACATCAAAGTGAGCAATGGAATCAATGAATAAATCCAACTTTTTGGTGATTTTATTTAACACTCTTTTTCTAAAAACGGCCGCGTTATTGCCTTTTTGGGGAAAACAGTTTTGCCAATATGAGTCAATAAAATCCGTTAAAGAGGTTAACGCCACGAGAAACGCATTCACATCTCCTCGTCGTTTACAACAATCAATGAAATAATCAATCAACTTGATGTCTTTTGTCTTTTCAGACAATAAATGAATCAGGTTTTTCTCCACTTCCTGCCACTTAACCGCACCATGAGAAAGCGAACCAACCTTCATCATTTCTTCTTCAATAAACTCATAAATTGGGTCGACTGAACAATCTTCCCCCTCAATGAATTCAACTGAAATGGGTTGTTTTAATATGGGCCTTATAACATCCGGTACAAAATTCATAACTCACCAGGCACATTGTTTATAATCTTCCCCTATTTTTTTACGTAAACCAGTCGGTAAAAAAACAAGAGCATTTAAGTTAGGGTTATTGGAATAAAAATTCACTTCGTCTTTGGCTAAGATGGATTTAATATAGTCATTGGCAACCGCGCCCCGAGAAGAAGAAATCACCAAACCAGTATCATCACTGCGCCACATCTGCTGTTCCATGCCCGCCAAAGAAACGTTAATACGTCCGTCTCGAATGGGTTTATTTAAAATCAAATCCAAGCGACTGATATTATCAACGCAACTCAACATGAGTATTGGCCCACCTTTATTTAATTCATAATTAATGGTGGGCAGGGTAATGTATAAGTTAAAAGAGTTTTTTTGACGTTTCACAATGGGTGAATAGCCATCGACTCTCGCTTTCTCAATCTCCATGGCTCTTAACCAGACTTTGGACTTACCCGAATACTTTGACAGCTCAGAATGACTTGGCGGATAAAAATTATCGTAGCAAGTCAGTCGTTTCAGGTTATTCGAAATGTGTTTGCATTCTTTTATGTCTGTCACCTTATCTTTGGCATATCCATTTACATGAATTCCTTGCAGTAACATAAACAAAAGCCATATTGAGAAAAATCGATTTTTTAACATTACAGCCTAATCTCCAACTTCAGACATTTGTCCGCCAATGTTCTTTTGGGAATACCTAAACTCTTTGCTGCCAAAGCTCGATTGCCATTACACTTTTTCAGCGTGGTGTATAAAATTTTGCTTTCATATTGCCGCACCGCTTCTTTTAGGTCTGTGATCTCCTTCTCACTTTCAATAGGATGGGGATAGGTGATCCTGTCTGATGCATCCTGATGATGAAACACACTGGTCTCATCGAGCCTTTGCGCAAGGGTGTCGTGAGAAATTAACTGTCCTGAATCGGTTTGATCACAAGCATATTGGAGTAGATTTTTTAACTCTCTGATATTGCCAGGGAAATCATAGGACTGAAGCAGATGTAAAGCCTGATCTGAAATACCTGCAACTTGTTTATGACCAAACTCATTACACTGTTTTATAAAAAAGTGCGCTAAATAGGGTATGTCTTCCGCTCTTTCTTTTAGTGAAATTAATTTAATCGGGTATTGGTATAGACGATAGAAAAGGTCTTTTCTAAATCCCTCTTTACTCACCTGTTCTCTCAGGTTGACATGGGTTGCCACCACCAATCTAAAGTCGGACGTAAACTCTTGTTTGGAGCCCACTGGACGATAACGTTTGGTTTCTAAAACCCTTAATATTTTGGCCTGAAGGTTAAGCGGCATATCGCCAATTTCATCCAAAAACAAGGTGCCTTTATGGGCCGTATCAAACAGGCCTTTTTTATCACTCACAGCACCAGAGAAAGCACCCTTAACATGACCAAATAATTCACTTTCCAATAGGGTGTCTGGAATGGCCGCGCAGTTAATGGCAACAAATTCCTGATGCTTTCGATCCGATAAATCATGTACCGCTTTCGACACCAGCTCTTTTCCGGTGCCCGTTTCCCCTAACACCATCACGGTCAAATTGGAGGCGGCGGCGCGGACAATCTGCTCGCGTATTTTTTTGATGCCTAAGCTCTCACCAATAATGGTATTGGCAAGGTTATTTTCCCCTGTTGCGACTTTGCGATGGTTTGCTTCATCATGGGCTTGTTGAATGAAACCATTTTTGATTGAAACGAGTCGTTCTTTCTCTCGCAACAAACTCAAATAAGCAACACAAACCCCCATAAACTGGTCAAACTCCGGATCAGAAAGCCGAGTAGGTAAAGACAGGTCACCATGAAATAAATAGAACAACTCCACTTTACTGTCCGCTATCTTAAGTGGGTAAAAGACAAACCAATCATCCTCCTGTTTATCTTTTAACAAGCGCATAAGTTGTGTGTCTGATGACCAAAAATCCAGATGGCGACCTTGTATCGTCATGGTATTGTCGCTTTGCAGGGCATGCGCTAAGGCGCAATCAAAATCCGCCACATCCCAACGTAAATAGACATCATTATTCACGTGCTCAAAATACCTTCCGTCATTAGCAAGTGTGAGAAGATAAACCGCCTTTAAAGCGGTTTCTTGCTGAAAGACTTTTGTCAGATGATGAACAAATAGTTCTGAGCTAGAATGCACCGTTAAGGATGTCATTTTTTCTAACCAAGCATCCATGATCAGTGAACCTCACCAACAAAGGTTTCATTATTTACACTGATATGGATAGTGTTAATGTCTTTACTTTCTGCAAGGAAACTCAATATTGGCAAAGATATATTAGGTAAGACTTCACCTTCAATAATTGCCTCCAACAGTCGCGCGCCATTTTCAGATCGATTCGCGCGACGCAATATTTCTGAGTAAACCTCATCCTCCACTATCACCTTAGCGCCATAACGCGAGCTTAGTAGAGACTTGATATGCTGAATTTTCGATTCAACAATTTTCTGCAATGAATCCGCATTTAATGGCAGATAAGGCACCACTTCCATTCTGGCCAATAAAGCGGGTTTGAAATATTCCGCCAACTCAGGATAAAGCTGATCTTTAATTTCTTCAGGACGATCAGAAAAATCCACAATGGTTTGATAGCCAAGGTTCGATGTCAAAAAGAACAACACATTTTGACAGTCAATACTTCTGCCTTCTCCGTCCGCCATTTCGCCTTTATCAAAGGTTTGATAAAAGAGATTAAGCACTTCAGGATGCGCCTTTTCCACTTCATCCAGTAACACTACAGAGTAGGGTTTCTTGCGAATGGCTTCAGTCAATATGCCACCTTCCCCATAGCCCACATAGCCAGGTGGCGAACCAATTAATCTCGATACCGTATGTTTTTCTTGGTATTCCGACATATTGATGGTGGTTAAAAATTGTTTGCCACCATAAAGTTCTTCGGTCAATTTGATCACGGTTTCGGTTTTACCAACGCCACTGGGGCCAACCAGCAAAAACGAACCTTTTGGTCGACCGGCTCGTCTCAGATCAGCCATGGAGGTCAATAAATGACGATGAATACAGGCAATGGCGGTATCTTGGCCACGTATATTACCTGCTAAAATCTCTGGTAGGTGGGTGATCTTATGCAACTCATCGGCGTTCATTTTGGTGATGGGAATGCCGGTCCAATCTGAAATCACTTCAGCGACTTGCTGCCTATTGACTTCTGGATAGACGAGATGTTCATCAAGCGCAATGGCGTCGTACTGCTCATAGCCTTCTTTAAGCTGCGCCTTCAGTTTCTCCAATTCTATGGTATCGTCTGCGCTGATGAGGGCTTGCTCTCTCAGCTCAACCACGCGATCCACTATTTGCTTTTGCTGTTGCCATTCCGTAAGCAATTCATCACTTTCGTGCTCCGCCAGCGTTTCCTCTTTGATGAGAGTATCCAGATAGTGCTTATCAATCGTTTTACCAACAATTTCTTGTCGGTTTAATAAATCAATTTCTCTTTTACGCGCCAGTTGCTGACTTGCCAACATAGACATCTTTTTCGGCGGAATGCTTCTATTGATACTAATTCTGGCGCAGGCCGTATCCAACACATCGATGGCTTTATCCGGTAATTGTCGCCCTGCTAAATAGCGTGCCGATAATTCCGCAGCGGCTTGCAAGGCACAATCACTAATAAACACACCGTGAGCTTTTTCGTATACATGATGCAAGCCACGCAGTATGTCGGTCGACTGTTGAATGGAAGGTTCTTCTATTTTTACCAGCTGAAAGCGTCTTGTGAGCGCAGGGTCTTTTTCAAAATACTTTTTGTATTCTTTCCAAGTGGTGGCCGCAATGGTGGATAATTCTCCCCTTGCTAAGGCGGGCTTAAGAAGGTTCGCAGCATCACTACCCCCTTCTTGATTTCCCGAACCAATCAAGGTGTGGGCTTCATCAATAAAAAGAATAATTTGCTTTGGCGATGACTTCACTTCGTCAATGACACCCTTCAAACGCTTTTCAAACTCCCCTTTTACTGATGCGCCCGCTTGTAATAATCCAAGATCAAGGGAATACAGCACCACGCCAGTCAATTTTTCTGGCACTTTTTCTTCAACAATTCTCAGCGCCAAACCTTCAATGACCGCACTTTTGCCGACACCGGCTTCACCAACCACAATAGGGTTGTTTTTTCTGCGGCTACAAAGAATGTCAACGATCAAATCCAACTCGTCATCACGACACAAGACAGGATCCAATTCTCCGTCTAAAGCCTGTTGAGTAATATTGCTACAATATTTTTCCAGATTGGTGCTGCTCACCGCCGTGATAGGCGTATTCGAGTTTGCGCTCACTGCGCTGTTTTCAGCACTGTCTTTTAAAATGGCATCAAAGTTTTTACGCAGGTTTTCCGTGTTGATTTGATCGAGATAATTTAAAAATTCGAACGAAAAATACCTTTCCTTGCGGATGATGGCCGCCAGTAATATGGCTCCTGAGCGTAATTCTGTTTGATTCAATTCCGTCGATGACAAAAGCCAAGCTTCTTGCAAGGCTTCCACTAACAAGGGCGAAAATGGCGGATACGCATCCAGTTCAACAGACGTTGGGTAGCTCTTTATAATAAGATCATCGACCACATCCAATGACATATTGGCCATCTTAAAGATGACTCTGATGTCGGATAATGGGTTCTCCAACATAGCACTGATAAAATGCACCAGGCTGACTTCACTGTGCTTTTTTTCAATGCACAATGATGCGGCATTTTCTAATGCTATTTTAGATTGTGAATTTAATTTTGAAATAAGTAGCGACAAATCAATCCTGATCACTTTAAACACCTTTCCTTGCAAAACATTATAATTTTAAAATTTGACTAAGCTGTAACAAGACATCTTGAGACTTTGAATTCAATAAAAAGTAATAAAATAAATAAATGGCAACCCATCCACTGGCAAAAAACAGAAAAATAAACCAAACAGGTATTTGTCGACTTAATTTGTATTTTTTACTGACAACAGATTGAGTAGGAGAACTCAGTTGCGCCACACTTTCTTTATTACTTTCAATCAGTGCATGCAACTTATAAATAATTTTTTCTCTTTCCTCTTTACCGTTTTTCATCACTTTAAATTTGCCTTGAAAGCCAAGAATTAAACATTGATACACAAATTCAATTAATTCTCTGTATCTATTTGGATCTCTTTCAAGACGTTGAACAATATCGAAAACTTTCTCGCCTCCCCAGGTTTCATTATGAAATCGAGACAGCATGGAATATTGTGCCCAAACGGAATCGCTTCCCCATTCCGTTCCCATCACAGCCTCGTCCAGAAACACACAAAGAATATAGCGATAGGCCATAATGACAGTATGATCAAAACCTTTTTCATTCAGTTCGATTTCAGCAATATTGATCTCTTCGATGGTTTGCTTATAAATATCATCAATATTTGGACAGTCTGTTAAGGTTTTTACCCTAAGAGACAAGGCAAAAAAATTGGTTGCCGCATCAATAAAAGGATTGTCATTGTGTCCTCTTATTTGAAACCAATAATCTTTGTCTTTATTTATATTTTCGGCATCATCAAATAATAATTCATCATATATCCCAGACCCTTTTACCGGATCTAATTGATTTTCACTCATGGTGATTTCCCTATTAAATTAGTCCCTGATCGCCCAAAATTGTAAATCCAGTCCTTCAAACGCACCGGCCACATGGAATGCAAAACCAGATGAGTTTTCTAACATCTGCCATGCACTGCTGGTTTTATCCAGCTGATAGTAGGTATAACCCGAGTGGTAAGGTAACTGTCTCGGCGCAACCGGCAGCGGTATGATGGGGATACCGGGTAACTGGTGAGAAATAAGATCGCGTATTTTTTCCACGGAAGAGACCTTGGTTTGCTGACTGAATAAGTTTCTTAGCTCATCCAGCGGCATATCGGCTTTCACGGACAAAATAAATTCCGCGTTGGCAATCAATCTCTCGTCGTGAATTGGCGCAACCATCAAACCGTACTTACGTTTCTGAATCTGTAAGGACACAGCTCTTGGCTCAACCACCACACTTAGGGTCTGACGTAGATAACGAATCACTTGCCAAAAAGCATCGCTTGGCATGTCATGGTTATAACCTGTCAATGCCGGAGGCAGTCGGCTTTCATCAATAAAGGTCGCCATTTCGCCACACATAGAAGACAGCAACTCATACAATCTTTCCGGATGAAGACTGCGCAGATTGACTAGGTGCTGTAAGACGGGTTGTAACCTATTCAACAGTTGTAGCAACATGAAATCAGACACATCCGCAACCGCACCTTGCCCAGATGATCCCAAACGACTGGCAATGCCTTTGCCTCTTTCCCTCATCAAACCAGAAATTTCATTGATGCATCTGTGCAGCATGGCACTGCAGTACACATCAAAATGACAAGGAATGAATTCATCGTCCAATACAATACTGCCATCAGGTCGCTTTTCTCGAATTCTAGCAATCGCAATGGAGGCGTAATTGCTTCGATCCTCTTGCTCCAGCATCAATTTAAGCCTAACCGAAGCCAAATCTACTCTGGCGGTATCACCATCAACCGAATGAGTGTCTTTCACATCATGTTGTCGATTAATGTATCGGCCCGTTCCTTTTTCGTTTGGCCAATCCACTTCCAGCAAAGATTCATTTTTTAATGGCAAGGCCAAATACACCACCTGCCCCGACAAATTGGCATCCTTGATCTCCAATGGATCTGGCTGTATGTCTTCTTGCGGTATTCTAAATACCGTTCCATCAGGCATAGCGCCTGCCGCTTGATCAATAGCCACACGACCAAAAGAAAGATACTCTGGATTAATCGACAATGAAGATAAACCATATAAATAGCTGCTCACGGATTGCATGCGCTCATTTAAAATGTGCTCTTCATAGCGACTTTGTTGTTGAAAGTGTTGCGGTTTGATAAATAAACCTTCACTCCAAATAACTCGATTACGAGGAATCATAATGTCACTCAACTCTCTCTAACTTAACTTCATAATCATTGAAGAACATCAACAAGTGATACACTCTCCCTCGATTAATAATTTTGACGGCTTTTTTCCATTCACTGAGGTTCGGTTCAGAAAACTTTGCGACCACTCCGATATAATTTGTGTCACTTTGTATTTCAAAACTGTCAATAAATTTAAATTGCCCAGGCGTAATAAAATAATCGTAGCTTTTGACAAAATTTTTCTTTAATGCTTCTTCATAATCGTTTGATATCTCTTCAAAATCAGCAGACATAAACATGGAATCATCAACCAGCTCAAAAACCTGAACTTCGATTGGAGAAGAATCGCCCAAAAAATTAGGGTTTACCTCGTCGTCTGCCACCAAGCTGAATGTCAATCGGGTTAATTGATCAGCCGGTGTGCTTGGTTGAAAGATAGTTTGCGCAGAACCACAGCCAGACAACAGAGTCACCATAAAAAGCGCGATCAATACTATCTTTGTATTAGTGCTCAGCATGCTTTTCACGTACTTTTCTATCATATGATTGTTCAAATATTTCCCAGAAAAGTTTTTCAAAACCTTGTTGCCTATTCGAGGTCAACTCTTTGTAGTAGCGTTCATACATTTGCCAAGCCCACGCACCATTGCCCTCATTTGCAGGCGTGTTCATTCGTGCATAACGCTTAAACCTTTTGATCATTACCTCAGGAGAAAGTGACTGCAATATTTGATTCAACGCCGAGTTAATGGCGTGTTGCACTGCCACGTTATGGATTTGAATCATGTTCATGCTTTCTTCTACTGAAGACGCTGGAGAAAGGTGGATATGATTGCCTTTGTCATCAAACATGACTTTGACGGTTTCTTCGTAACTCAAACCTAGATTAAGCGGGTTATCTTCTATTGGTTGCAGACTTCGGTGAATCACACCATAACGGGTATCTTTGACTTGTGAGTGCAAAGCCAACAAACCTTTAATGCAAGATCTGAGCGTCATCGCTACCTCAGCAGAAAGTTCCTGCATTTCAGCTATTTTTAGATGCTTACCAACATCCACACCTAAACCATCGGCAATGGGGCCACTCAAGACATGATTATTAGTTTCAACACTGACATCTTGTATTTCTTGCGCCAATAATTCGTCATCATTAAGATAATCATTGTCCGCACTGCTCTCTTCGTCTGAATTCATAATAATTTCATTGTCGAGATAATCTAATATATTGCTATCGCCCATTTTTTCCACATCCTTATTTATTAAACTCTTCGTTGTTTTTTCTAATACGCTTAACGCTTGACCAGGGTTGGGTTTACTAAATCGTATCGCCGAGGAAATGTCGTCTTCACTGTCTGCTTGCATGGTAAACTCAAGTTTTGTCATGCCTTGACTTTGATGAATTAACTCAAGGACCTCATTTTCTTCCAGTTCAGGTTCCTCTTCTTCATCTTCCAACAAGCTATCTTCTTGCTGAACATCTATGACCTCTTGATCCAAAGCAAACAAAGGGTCAAGAGAAATGTCCTCTTGCTTATCTTCTTTAGGTAAGTCGAGTTCACTCATATCGAAGTCATCGTCATCGTCCATGCCTTCTAACAAAACAGAATCAATACTGGGGAACAGTTTATCCAGTGAATGATCGGTTTCTTTTAAATCGGCATCACGATCGACAAATACCCTAATTTCATAATCCCCTATTTGGATCATGTCACCATCGGATAAACGAGCAAGCTTGTCGTAACCCAAGGGCATTTCTGAATAATTAACATAGGTTTTGCCACTTATGTCCTTTATACAAAACGCCCCATCTTTATATAAAATTTCCGCATGAACAGGTGATATGGTTTTATCTTTATCAATCAAATGCCAATCTAAATTGCTATTCGAACCAATCATGCCTCCCTTTACATTAAAAGAAGATTTAGCAGACAAACCCACTTCTAATGAGGCCACATTGACAACGATTAAATTAAGTTCCTTTTGTCTATTCATAGATTAATTTCTTACCTGAATTAACACTTTTCTATTCTCGTTCGAACTGCCTAGAAACGATGTCCAACCGAGTGAGAAATCCTCACTGCCGAGTGATACATTAGGTGCTTGATCTTGGTTCAATACCAGTTCTAAGTCATACGCCATTTGCTCTCTTAGAATAAATTCGATCAATTTACACAATGAGTAAAACTCCTTACCAGAAGGCAAGAAATCTAAAAAACGTTCTCTGCTCAGCCCTTTAATTTGCAAGATAAACTTCCCTTTAACATCATTAACAAACTCACCTAAAACAATGTCATTTCCAACGGAACAATTGCTTCGACCCAACTGAAATTTTTGGTCTGTATTAATCTCTACCTTTCTCTTTACCCATTGTTTTATCGTCACTTCTTCTAAATCAAAACAATGCGCAACAATACCGGAAACCACCTGTGGAGAACGACTTTTCCCCGCCAAGGTGCCTGCATAAGCCAGCATCTTGCACCAATTAATCGGTGTCTCCCCGCGCATATTCTCATCCGCTAATCCCACTAAGGAGAATAACTGATTGGAAAACACGTCTTTTGCTTCTTCCTGAAAGCGAATGTAGTAACGATATTTTCGCCAAGATCGATACACTAAAGATATCAATCTATTATTAAAGAAATCCAAAAACTGTCTTTTGATTTCGGCTTCGTCACTCAGCAGCTGTTCTAAAATATAACTGGGCAAAGGCGACTGGGCGCCAGTAATACCAAAAAAATTCGTTTGTAATTCCGTTTTACCATTCGCCAATGGTGTTAATTTTGAAACATCACTGGCGGAAAAGCCTAAACTGGGATTAGCGCTAAAGATTAATCGGCAATCGCTTTCCCAATCCTTACCTTCAGGATCCACCTCAAGCTCTTTTAATAAAACTTCAACCAGTTGATAAAAATTATATTTTTTAAAACTCTTATTAAATGCCACTTCATTAAAAATAGAGCGTTCTTCTATTATATCAGTGGCTGCATTCCGTCCTGGATTCCCCACGTATAAACCTCTCTATTATTAGAGTTAATCACCACCAACTCATGAAATGAATTAATACTGGCATACAAAGAAAAAAAGCGACTTAATACTGTGCCAAATTGATACAAGCTGCCTTCCGAAGAAAAACAATCTGAATCCAATTCAATCACCGATTTTAAGCCGCGCACCGCCATACCATAAATAATGCGGTCCGTCGGTTCGGTCGTCACACTTAAAATGCCATTCATTCTTTGCTTCGAAACCTGCTCTGCCTGACGATTGACTAAGGCTTTAAAATCATAGGCTCTGATGATGGAACTAAGGGCATCCTTTGACAGCAAAGACAAATAATTAAGAGATAAGTTGGATATCAGAGTCCATAACAAACTGCCATCTAACACCGGCCTTAATGGTGGTGTTGGTATGGTAATGTTTTCAAAACTAGCAAAGGTCGGTGACGAATCGGTAGGCACCTTAATGTCCTTTAAACCAAGCTCATTCGGCAGTTGTCGATTGGTACAAGTGAGCTTGATAGAAACCGCTTCATCAAAATTATAAGCGCTTGATTCATCGCCTCTGACAAAGGAAATGTAACGATCAAAACCGTCTTTTTTGAGACTTTCTCGTACTCTGGCTCGATAATAAAGGGCTTCACGATTTCTGACACGCTCCACTTCATGCTGAAAGCTTTCAAACTCTGAATAGACCCTTTTCCCGCCCTTTACTTGAGTGTCATTATTCTTACTGTGTCGCCAGCCTGCGACTTCGTTAATACTAAACACTTCATAATGATCTTTCGCCGTGCCGGAAGGTATGATTTTATATTCCGTTTTCAACCCTGTTAGGTCGATAGGATCCGCGTCATGATCAAATAAATTAATGATGGGAGTGCAATATAATTGAAATAACTCTTTTGAAATTCGAACGCTGGTGTCTATGGTTTTATTAAAATTCAACTTGATCAAAAAACCACCAGAGGCGTCACTGGGCAAGGCCTGATTTAACCCTTTTATATCGATAAAGTTAAAGGCTTCGGAAAAAGTCAGATACTCCTGAATAATACGATAACCATCGTATACATTTTTCGGATACGGCAGCAGAGCTTCCTTTTTATCAAACCCCACCAGGGAAAGCGCATCCTTATTTAAACGATATTGCGTCCCATCATAATCAATATCTATGCTGTCTAAATAATGATTAATCCAGAGATACATGATTTCCGCACTTATTTTATCGCCACCTAGGTAAAACCTAAGACTGTCTAAATCGATATCATGTATGGTTAAGCCTTTGCCTATCTCGAAATTCAGTTCAATAGTACTAGCTTCTCGGGTGTGTTGCGCCGAAATGTCGACACATTCAACTGGATACAGAGCCACGTCACGACAGGTCTGAAATTGACAAATCGTGCCATGCACCTTACGGCTGTTCAAACTGACACCCGCTTTTATGATGTGTTTAACGCTCACACTCTCATTGGGGGCAAACTTGACAATACTGAGACTGGGCACAGGTCGCAAATAATTAGGCCACAACATATTGATCATAGAGTGTGTTAGCTCAGGAAGTTCATCTTCTATTTTTTCCCTGAGCTTTCCCGTTAGAAAGGCAAAGCCTTCTAATAGACGCTCTACATCTGGATCAATATTGCGACCATTAAGAAAGCGCGATAACTGAGGGTGAATCTCAGTGAAGGCTTTTCCTTGTTCCCGAAGAAACTCTAACTCTTCTCTAAAATATTTTTCTTGAGACACGCTTAATACACCCTATACTTGCGATCGCCGCCTAACAACAAGCTGATTTTTACTTTTTCATGAATGGCATTGGCATTGATATCAGCATGAATCTGGAAGCAAAGTTCCATTGGATTGTGTGTATTGACCACATTCTGTATCTGCACATTACACAATCTAGGTTCATACTTATCTAAGCAACTTTTTATCGCCAACTTTACTCGCAAGGACAAATCCATGACTTCGAGCAAAGCATCATTAAAATCAATAAGACCAAGGTCAGGTGAGGACAACGCCTCACCTGATCTGGCATTGAGAATGTTAGAAACATTTGATTTGATGGAATCCAATACGGCTAACGAATCCGGCCCTTGAGTGACGGAAATGGACTCCGCGTCACTCCCCAACCTATCCAAAAAGCCAACTCCAAATGTAAATTCTTCGTCCATAAAATAACATTCCCACCCATTACTTACTGATCAAGACGACCAACAAGTGATAGTTCAAAGTTCGCTCCCATGTATTTGAAGTGAGGACGAACCGCCAATGATACTTGATACCAACCTGGGTTACCCTCCACATCCGATACCTCAATTTTGGCACCACGCAATGGGCGTCGACTGCGAACATCCGCCGGTGGGTTTTCTTGGTCAGCAACATACTGCTTAATCCAAGCATTCAACTCTCGTTCAAGATCCTGTCGTTCTTTCCATGCACCGATTTGCTCACGTTGCAAAACTTTTACGTAATGCGCCAAGCGATTAATAATCATCATGTATGGCAATTGAGTACTTAAACGATAATTGGTTTCCGCTTCTTTACCTTCTTTGGTATTAGGGAAAATTTTTGGCTTTTGCACCGAGTTTGCCGAGAAGAAAGCCGCATTATCACTGCCTTTTCGCATGGTAAGGGCAATAAAACCTTCTTCCGCCAATTCAAACTCTTTTCTATCCGTGACCAAGACTTCGGTTGGAATTTTCGCTTGCAGCTCACCCATAGACTCAAAAACGTGCACCGGCAAATCTTCTACCGCGCCACCACTTTGAGGGCCAATGATGTTTGGGCACCAGCGGTATTTGGCAAAACTGTCGGTCAGTTTGGTGGCAAAAGCGTATGCTGTATTACCCCATAAATAGTGATTATGAGATTCGCTGACGTTCTCTTCATAGTTAAAGGACTTAATCGGATTCTCGATTGGGTCATAAGGCACGCGCAATAAGAAACGAGGCGCTGTTAGACCAAGGTAACGAGCATCTTCCGACTCTCTCAATGAACGCCATTTGGTATATTTGGGTCCAGCAAAAATGGAGTTAAGGTCTTTAAGGTTCGACATTTCCTCAAACGAATCCACACCAAAAAACTCAGGCCCCACACTGGAAATAAAGGGCGCATGTGACATTGCCCCCAAAGACGCCATGTATTGCAACAACTTCATATCCGGAGAAGAAGGCGTAAAGGCATAGTTACCAATAATGGCACCAGTTGGCTCACCACCAAATTGACCGTAGCCAGAAGAGTAAACATGCTTATAAAGACCACTTTGGGTGGTTTCTGGTGCAAATTCAAAGTCTTCAAGCAGTTCGTCTTTAGTGACATGAATCAGATCAATTTTGTTGTTTTCGCGAAAATCGGTACGATCAACCAACAACTTCAGACCGCGCCATGCGGATTCCATCTGTTGAATAGACTCATCGTGTAAGATTTCATCCATCTGCGAACTAATCTTGCGATCCAGTTCAACCAGCATTTGATCAACAAGATTTTTATTCACTGGCTCATCGGTTTGATCTGTGCTCAAAAGATTGCTGATAAAGGCTGCAACCCCTTTTTTGGCGACGTCGTAGCCTTCTTCGCTTGGGGCAATCTTAGTTTGAGCCATAATCTCATCTAATAAATTGCCGTCAATTTGTTCGCTGACAACACCTTCCGTAGCTGTAGTATTTGTAGACATGTTTACTCTCTGTAAGCAGGTTATTAAGTAATTACTGAGATGGCTGATCTTGTTCAGCATCTTGTTCATTTAAAATGTTTAACTCAGCAAGCAATTGCTCTCTACTTGAGTCAGATGCCAGCAGAGATTGAAGACTATTACGAAACGCAGCAACATTACCCAGAGGGCCTTTTAGTGCCACCAAAGCTTCTCTTAATTCAATGAGTTTCCTTAACTCAGGCACTTGCGAGGCAATTGAGTCTGGTGAAAAATCTGCAAGGCTGGAAAAGGTTAAATCAACAGCGATGTCTCCACCCTGCTCTTCATCCAACTTATTCGCAACAGACGTTTTCAGACTTAAATCACTCTCGCGCATAACGGCTTCAAAATTGTCTTTATCAACCGAAATACTTTTACGTTCTTCAAGAGGGGTTTCTTCTGGATGACCTTTAAAGTCGCCAATCACCAAGGTTTTTAATGGCAATTCAACTTCTGCTTGAGCATCACCCGTTGCTGGTACATACTTAATATTAATGCGCTCTTTAGGAGCGACACTTCCTTCTTTTGACATTTCTAATCTCCATTTTATGTCTTTACAAAGATTTCAATAAAAACTGCCTTATTCAGCACTCTTATTATTCTTTAACGCTCCTAATTAAGAGCGTAAGAATAACCATCATCAAACCAATAAAAATCTGCGGATACGGGTTTCTCTATACCGCTTTTTAAAGACTCGACCATTTCTTCCGACGTGGCTTTTTGCTCGTCGTCCAAACTGTTTTCTATCGTTTCCAATTCCGTCAACATAACCTGATACAAGGAATCAAAACGATCGATTCCAGCGTAGTCAAAATACAGGTCATAATAGGCTTTTGCTGCAACGAGATTTAATCCTATGGCTTTGTAGGTTTCACTATTCCCGGAATAAACTCTGGCCACAGTGGCAATTGACGTCAGCTCGCCTTGTTTTGCAGCTTTTAACAACCATTCAAACGCTTGCTCGTATTTTTTAAATTTCTCCAATTCATCGACCAGTTTTTTTACAGCAGGCAAATAACCTGTATTAGCCGCATTTTGATAAAGTTCTAATGCCCCATTCACCCTGGAAAAAGAAAAAATATAAAAGCCTTCACCATTTAAAACTCGGTCGGCCATAACCATTAAAGCGACCGGATCAGAGGCTTCAACCGCCTTTTCTAAATACTCAGCGGCCAGACGTTTATCCTGTTTTTGATACAAGAGAAAATAACCAAAATTCGCACTTGGAATGGCATCTTCTTCAAGCTTTTCTAACCTAGATTGGTATTGATTCAGCAAAGCCTCATACTGCTGAGCACTCAACTCATTGTGTTTAAATAAGGCATACCGCAAGGCACTCAAATCACCATTTTTTAAAGCTAAATCAATATATTGCTTAGCTTTTCCTGCAGTTCGAATGGTTTTTTGGTGACTTTTCAATTCAATGGCATAGAGGAATGAAGCGCGAGGCTCACCTTGATCAACGGCAAATTTTAAATACTCCCTTGCCAATCGATTTTTATATTGAGCACGCAGTAATCGCCCTTCCTCATAAGCTTTTAGGGGCTCAAGATTTTCATTTAAAAAATGCTCAGAAGAATATACTTTGCTCGATAAAAAAAGCGCCGTAAAACAAATACATTTAAAATAAAAACAACAGCTTAATTGAATTATTCGCAGCACAACTAAAGCCCAAATTAGAGGCGTTAACAACGCAAAATACAGCGTATTAATACATTATCAAAAAGCTATAACAGTAATACTAGGAGGAAAGAGATAAGCAGAATATTTAAGTTACATTTAAGTTAACAGAAGTATTCTTCAGCAAAAGGAGCTTGAAACTTTCCATGTTATAAACATTTTGATCCATAAAATCATAGTCTTATAACATCCATATCATCTCTGATTGATTGTGACATCAACCAGATCTAATCCTTAGATACGGCGCATCTTGACACAAGATTACGAAGAAAAAAACCCCAAAAGGCAATTTTTTGCCATTTTCGAGCAATTTTTTGCCCTAACCAAAAAGTCAGCATTATAAAACAGCTTAAAAATCATTAATTCAATCATTCACTTTTTGTCTTCTTTACTTTATATTCGCTTCTCATTATCAAAGCTCTATATTCAGGAAGAAGTTAATGAACCTAAAATACAAATGGAAGTATCTTATCGCTTTCATCTTTACATTCACCCTTCAAGCATGTTCTGTTTTCTCTCCCTATACCTCACAATTTCAAGGTATTAAAGAGCGCATTGTGGAAGGACAAGACATTAACGAAAGCATCAATGAAAATGGTGATACTTATTTACATCAATCGGTTGAAAATAATGCCTCAAAAGAAGTCGCTTATTTATTAAAACATGGCGCTAACCCTAATCTCAGTAATGCGCAAGGTTTAAAACCCATAAACCTGCTCAATAAAAAACAAACTGTCGCTTCCGATAAAGAGCAAGCCAAAATCCTTTCCTTACTTGGGCAATATGGCGCAGACGTTAATGCCTTAGGCATCAATGGGAAAACCCCCATCATTGAGGCAGTCCTGAACAACAAGCCAGAAAGCGTCAAAGCCCTGTTGAAATATAAGGCAAACCTAGACATCAGCTATCAATCCAACACCCCTTTGATGCTGGCCGTACAATCTGGAGACAAACAAGTTGTCGACGACCTGATCGCCGTAAAACAGCAATTCAATTCAACCAATCAATTAGGATATACCGCCATCAATTTCACCGCTTTGGCCGAGACAAATGGCTCAGACCAAGCGCTAAGCGAAATCGCCAAATCCCTGCTAATAGCGGGAGTAAGGGTGCCTGAATCCTATAAAAAAGACATTATTAGCCAAGCCATACAAAATCGCCGACCACAAGTCGCACGCCTACTCATGGCGGCGGGAGAAACCCCCTCTTCACCCAACAGGGATGACTTCACTCCCCTGATGGATGCGGTATATACAGGTCACAAAAGCCGGGTCAAAACCTTACTCAAAGAAGGGGCTGATCCCAACTCAGTCGACACAAAAGGCTGGACTGCCCTGTTACTTTGTGCCCACCAAGACAGTAACAATAGGGATGACCAACAGGCCTCTATCGCAAAACTGCTGTTAAAATACGGAGCCATGATTGACCAAGTTGGACCAAATAAAAACAGCGCCCTCAACCTAGCCATTGACAGTGGCAGAGACGAGATTGCCGACCTACTGATTGACGAACACATTAACATCAACAGTAAAAATGCGGAGGGAGAAACCGCCCTTATCAAGGCCATACAAACCAACAATATTCAACACGTTGAACAACTGTTGTCGCCTGAAACCCTCATCTCCAAGGACAATTATCTTTGGACGCCATTACATTTTTCGACCATTTTACCTGACATAAACAGTCAGCAAGACACCAGCATCATGGCACTTTTATTGACCTCAAAAATCGATATCAATGCACAAAACAACCAAGGCGAAACACCACTATTCCTTGCTATTAAGTACGGCAAGACCCAAAATGCCTTACTGCTTCTATCTCACAATGCGGATGCAGACATTGCCGATGTCAATGGTGTCACGCCACTCATGCAGGCAGCGCAAGCCAATAATTTAGCCCTGGTGACACAGCTTATTAGCGTCCCACAAGACCTGAATAGAACAGACAAAAACGGTCAAACTGCATTGCATTTTGCCACCCAAATCAAAGCTCCTAGGAACGATTATCAACGGGCTGAAATCATCCGTCTGCTCATCAATGCGGGGGCCAATCCCAATATACAAAACAATAACTTATCAACCCCCTTACACCTTTCGGTGAGATCCAACCTATTACAAAGCACGCGTGCCCTCGTCAAAGCAGACACCCTGCCTAACATACAAAACCACTTGGGCAATACGGCACTGATTAACGCCGTACAGAATGGTAACCTGCCGATTGTTGAAGAACTTGCCCAACAAGCGTCTGGTTTGAATTTCAAACAGAATAATGGTTGGGCGGCGTTACATTTTACCGCCCACCCAGACAGCAAAGGCAGCAAAGAAACCCAAGCCAAAATTGCCAGCACACTCATCAAGGCAGGCGCAGACATCAACCTTACCATTCCAACTGGTGAAACCAGCTTAAGTATTGCCATTGGCAACAACCAACAGCCGGTTATCAAAGCGCTTCTCGCCGCCAAAGCCAGAGTCGATATTCAAGACTCCAATGGTTGGACGCCACTCATGTTTGCGGTTTATCTAGGTCAAGTGGATACCGTAAAAGCCGCCATTCAATACACAAAAAACCTAAATATTAAAAACAATGACGGCTTAACCGCCCTTCACCTCACGACCAATCCCAGTAGTCTTGGCGGTGTAAAAATACAAAGCGAGATAGCCAAAATGCTCATTGAAAAAGGCGCAAACATCAACGTACAGGCATCCGATGGCTCAACACCATTGCATTTTGCTGCCAGCAATGGCTTAAAAGATATGGTCAAAGTGCTCTTGGCTAAAAACGCTTCCTCCTCCGTCCACAACCTAAGAGGCTGGACCGCCAGAGACGAAGCATTAAAAGCCAACAATGCCGACATTGCTTATTTATTACAATAAGGTTTTGCAAGTCGCTTTTGTGCACTCCCATTCTTTTTTAACAACACAAGCAAAATACCGCCCTTTGAGCAAAAAACCGCCTAGCAGCCAAGCGATAATTTGCTTAACATGCAAAAACAAAACATAACATACTGTTTTATATGGTTATTTTTTTATGGCATCGGTTTTGCTAAAGGACTATTAAGTGTAACCCACACTTACTTCTTTTTTTATTTATAAGGAATTTTATTATGCCAACACCTTGTTATATAGCTATCGAAGGGGAAACTCAGGGACTGATTACCGCAGGCGCCATGACAGTTGACTCAACGGGCGAAATCGGTCTGGAAGGTCACGAAGACGAAATGCTGGTACAAGAGTTCTCACACAATGTTACTGTGCCAACCAACCCACAATCTGGCAGCCCATCTGGCAAGCGTGTTCATAAGCCATTCAAATTCACCGTGGCCCTAAACAAAGCCGTACCTCTGTTGTACAACGCTTTATCCGCGGGTGAAAAACTGTCTAACGTGGAACTAAAATGGTACCGTACCTCGTCTGAAGGTAAGCAAGAAAACTTCTTCACCACTACCCTAGAAGGCGCAGTGATTGTTGACATCGAATGCAACATGCCTCATTGCTTGGATCCTGCCAATGACTCCTTCACACAAAACCTAACCGTGTCTCTGGCGTATCGTAAGATCAACTGGGATCACATTACTTCAGGCACCTCTGGTTCAGACGATTGGACGCAACCAATCGAAGCCTAAGCAAACTCTTCATTAGCCTAATGCCAACGGGTCTAATGACAGATTGACACTGCGTCGCCAGCCCAGGTTGGCGACGACTGCTTAGGACAGGTTCCGTTCGCAGTCACACGGAAACAAGGAAGGTATATGCCGACGTTAATGTTCAAACTGACCGTAGAGGGTCTTGACGACAACACCTTACTGGTACGCGAGTATCAGGGACAAGACACCCTGTCTGACGCCCCCTTGCCAGACGGCAGTGCCTGTTATGGTTTTCGTTACCAACTGAGTTTGGCCAGTCGCCGCATGGACCTCAGCGCCGAACAGATCGTCGACCAAAGCGCCGAATTTACCTTCTATCGCGATGGCGAACTGGTGCAACGGGTGCACGGCATAGTGCGCGCCTTCGAAAAAGGCGACACAGGCCACAACTACACCTTCTATGGCTTAACCCTAGTGCCGGCACTGGAACGATTGACCCTACGTCACAACAGTCGTATCTTCCAAAAACAAACACCGCAAGACATCATCAACCAACTGCTTGGTGAAATGGGCTTGCCCAACGCCGTGTTCACCCTCAATGACAACAGCGTCAAAGAACGCGAATTCTGCGTGCAATACCGCGAAACCGACGCGCAATTTCTGCACCGTCTGGCCGCCGAAGAAGGCTGGGTCTATTACTTCGTTCATGACGCGGGCAAACACACCCTGCACTTCATTGATAAAAGCCAAGCCCTCAGCCAACAAAGCGACCCGATTGCCTACAAGCTACTGACCGCGGGCGTGGCAGACACCCCATACATCCGCCGTTTAAGCGAACACAAACAAGCCTTACCCAGCCAAGCGGTGCTCAAAGACTACAGCTTCAAACGCCCCGATTACGCGGCCTTACAAGACTACACGGGCACCAACCTTGAACACCAAGGTGACCAATACCCACACTTTGACGCCCCCGGTCGCTTCAAAGACAGTGCCACCGGACAACGCTTTGCGCGCATCCGCCTTGAATACCTGCGTCGACAAGCGCACCTTGTCACCGGTGAGAGCGATGCGCCCGCCATCCGTGTGGGCAGCAAAATCACCATTGCAGGGCACTTTGACAGCCAAATCAAAGACAACAGCTGGATCCCAGTGCAGGTCCAACACAGGGGCACTCAACCACAGATACTCGAAGAAGAAGGCGGCGAAGGGGAAACCACCTATTACAACCAGTTCACCCTGATTCCGGGGCAAATCAACTGGCAAGCCACGCCGCAGACCAAACCCAGTGTCGACGGGCCCATGATGGCCACCGTAGTGGGGCCCGCCAGCAACGAGGGGGACACCCCAGAAGAAATCTACTGTGACGAATACGGTCGCGTCAAAATCCAATTTAACTGGGATAGATACGGCCAACAGGACGACTTTAGCTCTTGCTGGGTGCAAGTCTCCCAAGGTTGGTCTGGCAGCCAATACGGCAGCCTTGCCATCCCGCGCATTGGCACCCGCGTCATCGTCAGCTTCCTCAATGGCGACCCAGACCAACCCATTATCACGGGTCGTACCTTCGACGCCGACAACCTGCCACCCTATGCCTTACCGGCTCACAAAACCAAAAGCGTGTGGCGCAGTCAGACGCACCAAGGGGCGGGCTTTAACGAGCTGTCTTTCGAAGACCAAGCGGGGCAAGAGCAAGTTTACTTGCATGCGCAAAAAGACCTCAAACAGCACGTCCTCAACGATGTCCAAACCGACATTGGTAACGACCATCACCTAACGGTGGCCAATGACAGCTTCACGGAAGTGAAGAATAACCAAGCAATCAAGGTGGAAGGTGAGCGCCGTGTACAAACCACCTTGGATCACTCCCGCATCATTAAGGGCAACTTGACTCAAGATGTGGGCACACTGGCGGTGATGGACGCACAACAAGAATTGCACCTCAAAAGTGGTGACTCCATCTTGCTCGATGCTGGCCCCCTCTTCACCTTAAAAGCCGGTGAAAACTTCATCACCATAGACGAAAACGGCATCAATGTGGTCGGTGGCATCATCAAGGTCAATACTGGTGGCGTGGCGTTACAAGGTAGTGGCTTTGCGGGACAAGAAGCAGAATTGCCATTGGGAGAAGAATTGCCTGAGCCGAATGAAGCCGTTATTAGTCATTCTAGCAACACGGCATCACCGCAGACACCAACGCTTGTTTCTGCTGCTGAAGCGGGCTCGCCAATCTGTGAAGAATGTCAGGCTGCAGCAGGCAATGTATAAGCTTTTGCATCCAGCTTGCCTTTTGTTGCCATTAAAACAATTGGAAATGAATTTAAAATCTGATGGAAGTGTTTGGTAAGTTGTATGGATAATTTGAATGTTTGGGTAGTACGTTGTTACATCAGAGACACGCGTGACGATACGGATGAAGAGCTAACGGGTTTTTGTGCTGTGTACGCTAAGCAAGCAGACCATCTTGAAGGCATTTTACAACAACACTTTGAAAAGCAAACTCAACATTTACTGCGGGTTGAAGAGGCTTTTTCCATCATGGGCTGGTTGCAACAACACGGCCATAATAATGCTGTGATGACTATGGCTCAAGCCGTCGATGCTAACCACCAAGTCCAAGTGGGAGACTTACTTCCAGTGGAAAGGGTTGAGCCAGAATACCTCGAAGTAAAGGAATATGACATACCACCATTGGCCGATCAAAGTCATATTCCTCATCAATATCAAACCTTGATTGCTCCCGAACTGAAAACCCATTTGTTTGCTCAACCCAGTGAAGGGAAAAGACTCAGAACCTATTTTATTGTTGATCCTACTTTGCGTAAGAAAGTCACGGAGGTTTTCGACCTTAGCCCCGATCAAATAGACGTTCCCATACAATGCTTATTCAAAGGAAAAGCCGCGGAAACTTTAAAAGAAGCAGCACCTTATCTTATCGATATGACTTTACATGAAAATGCATGGGCACGTCATGAAAACGTCCCCACCTTCCACAAAGCGTTTTTCCAACATCATTGGGACAAAGGCACGGGGATATTCCTTCGTACAACGGATTCATTTGATGATGTCTTACAGCATTTTAGACGCTTTACCAAAGTCCGAATGGAAGAAGACAATCGTTGGGTATTCTTTCGCTTTTGGGATCCACGTACGATTGGCGTCTTCTTAACCGCGTTAGACAAGGAGGATGCGTATAAATTTCTCGCTTCACATCAAATTATTCGTCCTGAGGCGGCTAAAATAACCCACTACCAGATGGCTGAAACGATGACAGAAGCGCAGTCTAGAACAGGGCCTCCATTTATTATGAAGAATGCCTATCTAAACGCATTCAACGAGAACCAAACACACCAGTTCCTTGAAAAGCTGAAGCACTTTATTCGTGAAAAATCAGCGGAGTTCTCACAGCTCTCAGAGGAAGCACAATACGACTTGTTAAAAAGTCATCTTCAAGAGTCAAAGCACTTTAATATTACGATAGAGCAAGCAATGGCAAACTTTGTTCTCGCCTCCATTCAATATGGAAAACGCCTGTCAGATGAAGCAAGGTTTTTGACTATTTTAGAATCCAAACATCATGAATTAGACAAAACCAAGGCTTTGCTCAATGAAATAAAGGAACGCCAAACCAACGAGAGTCGCCTTAGCTAAGGAAGAAAATTATGGCAGATAATACTTTTTCAACAACACAAAAAGTGGGCGATTCCATCACCCCTTGTCAACAAGGCAATGTCTTTGCAGCTTACTGCCCACAAGGTGGGCCAACCTTGTCGGCGCTTGTTAATGGACAAGAAACACAAATTCCACAAATGGGGCCATTGGTTAAAAATGGCTTATCTCTCCCACAAACGACGGGGGCCCTTGAATTGAAAGTCGACAATCAATGCCGAACTATCATTCCTGATTTAGCTGAGTTTGAAATAAGCAAGCCGGAAGAAGTAGGCATCGCCATTGGGGTGCTGGAGAAAAAACCAGCCCCAGTAAAGACTGACTATAAGTTTACCGCGAAAGGTCGACAAATAAATTATGGCACCTTAGCTGAGAACAAGGTACAAAGCGATGACATTTATAATCTGGCCATCCCTCCGGCCTTGCAGGCATTGGCCCCCAAGGAAGGCACAATAGACATTGAAAATGCTGATGAAGACACCATTCGTTGGATGGCCGTCAGTATTGTTACCGTGTTGGGCCGAATTGATGAAATCACAGGAGCACAAGCTCTGGCGAACGCCACAAACAAGAACGTAGACTTTACCCTATTAGGCACCAATGCCGTTCCCTTAGCAATTGAGCTGATCGACATGTTAAAGAGCAAAGGCAATCGCGCTTTTTTACGTGAAATATTCAAAGACCAAACTCAACTGTCTAAGGTGTGGACCAACGCTGCTGGCAAGCTCATGGTATCCTTCCGTGGTTATGCAGGCTTGCGCTCTTTTTTAAATTTGTCTTCTTATGGAGTAAGTAATACAAAAGTCTCCATCATAAGTTCTGCGGTGCGTAATTCTCAAAACTGGGCGGGCACACTCAAATCTGTTGGCGGACGCATTCCAATTATTTCTTATGTAATCGTTGGGGCCATTGATGTGGTTGAGTGGTTGGCTTTACCCGAAGCTGAACAAGACTTTAGTGACCTATTGGCAGTACTTTTTGTGGATATATCTAAAATTGCTATTTCAGTAATTGCAGGGACAACATTCGCAGCACTGACTATTGCTTTAATTACAACTGCGCCAGTTTGGTTAATTATAGGAGTAGGAGTTGGTGCATCGGTTTTGGCGGGCATGGTTCTAGATTCTGTTGATAACGCCTTTGGTATTACCGAAAAGATTAAAGATCTTGCTAATAAGTTAGAAGGGCCAATAGACAGCTTCATAGAAAGCATGATGGAAGGAGTCGCTTCTGTTGAGGAATTCATAACACATGCTAATCCAGGGGATGGAGAAGTAACAGGGCCGATGGATTATCTAATGGAAATCGATACGGGAATCCGACAATACATTTATGATCGCCTAAGATGGCCGTAGGGGAATGAATATGAAGACCAAAGACGGTAAAAAAATACATTTAGATTTAGAAAAACTGCTACTTGAAAGGCCGGGATTAAAGTTAGCGGGGGGATTTGCGTCTTTTGGGGTGTTTATGATTTTGTATATACCGCTTGCAACCTTCATAGGGATAAAACTAGGAGGAGATTATGGTTGGAGGTTATTTTATTTTGCTCTGTTAGCAATTCCTGCAGCGGGTTTTTTAATGCACTTTTCCTTAGTTAAATATCGTCACCCAATGGCTATAAATATATTTTTATATTTTTGTGTTTCACCTTTTGGTTTTTATTTTACATCTTTTTTTATGTTTGCCTGCATGTCTGGTGTATCTTTGTTGGACTTGTGGTTTATCCCCATGCTTTGGTTAGTAGTTGAGATAAACGCTTATCGATTGTCATACAGAAATAGCGATACGGATTTAATCACCTATTTTCGTCGACAGTTTACGCTGGATGAAGATGGCAATTATTTATTTCGTTTAGATAGTAAACTTGTAGATCACCTCCGGGCGAGCAAAAAAGTACCACATTGGCTGAATTGGTTAGAGAACAGTATGGGAATATTAATCATGATCATTGGGCCTGCGCTCTTCATTACCAGTGCAGTGTTAAAAGATAACTTTGACCCCAGATTTGCTATTGCAGGAGGTATTTTCTTCTTCCTAGCGCCAGCATGTAGATTTGTCAGTACCGAATTTTACACCTTAAGGCGAGGACTAAAACTAAAACAGCAAGGGGCGTTCTAATAAATACTCGATATACTCACGCCTATCATTTTTATTTCAAAAAGGACTAATGACATGCCCCTAGTTTGCATCGACGGAACGACCGTTGCCATCAGTGTGGATGGCCCACAGGTATTAGCCAAAACCTCGGATACCGTGCCATCTTCCACGCAAAACACCTTAAAAGTAGGGGGTAAATCCGCCCTCTTAGAAGCTGATGTGGCCGACTGGCTGGCAGGCTATACAACCGACTACGACAACCCACCCTATGCTGGAGGCAAAGCACAGGGAGATTCCATTACGGGCGTGTCGGCCCTAACCGCTAACTCCATCTCCAGCGCTGAAATCGTCAAAAGCGATACCGTCTTCAACGCTACCTTAAGCGTTACCACACCCGGTGATGGCCCAAACGGCTCCAAAGACCCAGTATCCACCATCAACATCATTGTGGAAATCACCGACCCTGCGCAAACGCAGTTGAAGGCCACCTGATTGAAAAGCGGTTAATTGAAAAACGATTTCATCAATGGCGCCTTTTGCGACCAACTTTACAAACCCGTTGCACGCATCACTGAACAACGCAAAGAAGGCATTTTCAGTATCTTTACCGTTAAGATTGCTTTACCCCACTTTGTGCCGAGACAAAGCGACGTGAGTTTTTCACTCAGCGGCAGCTGGCAATATCGTAAAGTGGGTCAACGGGTTCTTACTACCGACACCCTGCTGTTGGCAACCCACAGCGAAGCCAACCGTTGGCAGATGAACAATGTGCAAGGCCAATTCTCCATGGACAGTGAACAGCATCATGGTTACTTGACATTCACCATAGATGAACGTCAAATCATGTCCATCAGGGACAAAAACAAACAATTGGATCAGGCCCAAAAAATAGGCCGAAACTTCCTCACCTACAACCTCTCATTGGAGTACCAACACCCGGCTGGCCTGCCCATTTGTTTGACCTACCCTCATATCGTCATAGACGATAACAAGTCCGCCATATCCTTTTGGCGCAACCAAACTGAAATCGATGCATTCGCGATGGAGCAAGCGGCCTCATGAGTCAAATTAAACAAGTCAGTAGTAATCTGTGGGTAGGGCCAAAACGTGGCGGCATTACACCCAATTTTATGAAAACTGAACATGCCATAGCACATTACCCAAATGGGGCATCCTTGATTCACGACCCAGTACAGCCGGGCAATAAAAAAAGAACGTTAGACTATGAAGGTGACCCAGAGACAGAACACATGGGCGAGTTTTTTGAAGCTTGTTCAGCGGGAGGGCACGAAGGCTATTTGGACATGCGCATCAATTCGGTTCACAACCGAGGTGAAGGCTTTTACATCATGGGCATTATCGGCCTCTTGTTTTGGTGGTCGTTTCATTATTTTGTGCTCACTGCCATTGAGGATGAGCAGGTCAGGAACCTTAGCATTTACAGTGGTTATGTTTTTTTTGGTGTAGGCGCGCTCATTTGTCTTTTCCGCACCTTGCACACCCCCGTACGCTTTCATAAAGCCAATCAAGAAGTCTATGTCTGGCACAAAAAAGTCTTGTATCGCATTCCTTGGCAAGAGTGCGAGCTCTCTATTCATGTCGACAAGCGCACTATCGGCCTTAAGGGCCAACAAGATGGCTACCAGCTAACCCTATGGCTCAACCCCAAACACGCGGTCAACAAAGATCTTTCCGGTCAAAAACACGTTGCCCTTAATTTGATTCACAATTTAGATCATCATACCCCTATTTACGGTTACTGGGAGTATGTGCGCCGTTACATGACGGGAGACACTCCTTTTTACATGCGAATAAGCGAAAGTCCTAGAACAATTCAATTAAACTATGATCCAGAGAAAGAAAGTTATATAACATTTATTTTGATGGTTATTGTTACATCACCATTTGTTTTATTGTTAAAACCAGACAAAGTTGCCTTACTCAGTCCCTTTAAAGAAAAATGGCCAGAAGAAGTACATGAATGGACAGGGGAACGCTGCAATTGGCATTAGGCAACCCCTGTCTTAGCTTAATTTTATTTTTAAGGACAACACCATGCCCCTAGTTTGCATCGACGGAACGACCGTTGCCATCAGTGTGGATGGCCCACAGGTATTAGCGAAAACCTCGGATACCGTGCCATCTTCCACGCAAAAC
The DNA here is from genome assembly GCF_040436405.1 of Marinomonas sp. THO17. Classification (NCBI taxonomy): domain Bacteria; kingdom Pseudomonadati; phylum Pseudomonadota; class Gammaproteobacteria; order Oceanospirillales; family Oceanospirillaceae; genus Marinomonas; species Marinomonas sp. THO17. The sequence continues at coordinate 715,836 of NZ_AP031575.1, forward strand.
ACCTTAAAAGTAGGGGGTAAATCCGCCCTCTTAGAAGCCGATGTGGCCGACTGGCTGGCAGGCTATGCAACCGACTACGACAACCCACCCTATGCTGGAGGCAAAGCACAGGGAGATTCCATTACGGGCGTGTCGGCCCTAACCGCTAACTCCGTCTCCAGTGCGGAAATCGTCAAAAGTGATACCGTATTCAACGCTACCTTAAGCGTCACCACACCCGGTGATGGCCCAAACGGCTCCAAAGACCCAGTATCCACCATCAACATCATTGTGGAAATCACCGACCCTGCGCAAACGCAGTTGAAAGCTACTTGATTGAAAAGCGGTTAATTGAAAAGCGGCTTCATCAATGACACCTTTTGCGACCAACTTTACAAACCCGTTGCACGCATCACAGAGCAACGCAAAGAAGGCATTTTCAGCATCTTTACCGTTAAGATTGCTTTACCCCACTTTGTGCCGAGACAAAGCGACGTGAGTTTTTCACTCAGCGGCAGCTGGCAATATCGTAAAGTGGGTCAACGGGTTCTTACTACCGACACCCTGCTGTTGGCCACCCACAGCGAAGCCAACCGTTGGCAGATGAACAATGTGCAAGGCCAATTCTCTATGGCCAGTGAACAGCGTCATGGTTACTTGACATTGACCATAGATGAACGTCAAATCATGTCCATCAGGGACAAAAACAAACAATTGGATCAGGCCCAAAAAATAGGCCGAAACTTCCTCACCTACAACCTCTCATTGGAGTACCAACACCCGGCTGGCCTGCCCATTTGTTTGACCTACCCTCATATCGTCATAGACGATAATAAGTCCGCCATATCCTTTTGGCGCAACCAAACTGAAATCGATGAATTCGCGATGGAGCAAGCGGCCTCATGAGTCAAATAAAACAAGTCAGTAGTAATCTTTGGCTGGGGCCTAAAGTGATGGGAATAGCCCCTCAGTTTAAGAGAACTGATCATGCGATTGCGCATTACCCCAACGGAGAATCCTTAATTCACGACCCTGTGCAACCGGGCAATAAAAAAATGCCCATTCAGTATAAAATTAAGGAAGCAGAACACATGGGTGAAGTCTTCGAAGGCTCTTCAGCTGGCGGCCACGAAGGCTATTTGGATATGCGGGTGGATTCTGTGACGAACCGCAGCGAAGGCTTTTACATCATGGGCATCATCGGCCTCTTGTTTTGGTGGTCGTTTCATTATTTTGTGCTCACCGCCATTGAGGATGAGCAGGTCAGAAACCTCAGCATTTACAGTGGTTATGTTTTTTTTGGTGTAGGCGCGCTCATTTGTCTTTTCCGCACCTTGCACACCCCTGTGCGCTTTCATAAAGCCAATCAAGAAGTCTATGTCTGGCACAAAAAAGTCTTGTATCGCATTCCTTGGCAAGAGTGCGAACTCTCTATTCGTGTCGACAAGCGCACTATCGGCCTTAAGGGCCAACAAGATGGCTACCAGCTAACCCTATGGCTCAACCCCAAACACGCAACCAACAAAGACCTTTCCGGTCAAAAACATGTGCCGTTAAACATGTTTCACAACATGGATCACCACATTCCACTGTATGCCTACTGGGAATACGTGCGCCGTTACATGACGGGAGACACACCGCTGTACATAGAAATGAGTAAGGAGCCCAGAGTACCTGGCTTTAACACCGAAATGGCTAAAAGCATGGGATATGCTTTGGCCATACCTCTTTTCATTATAGTCGTCCCTCTTGCATTTGTGTGTAAACCGAACAAGGTTGCCTTACTTAGTCCCTTCAAAGAAAAATGGCCAGAAGAAGTACATGAATGGACAGGGGAGCGTTGCGATTGGCATTAAGCAACACCTGTCTTAGCTTGATTTTATTTTTCCTATAAGGACAACACCATGCCCCTAGTTTGCATCGACGGAACGACCGTTGCCATCAGTGTGGATGGCCCACAGGTATTAGCCAAAACCTCGGATACTGTGCCCTCTTCCACGCAAAACACCTTAAAAGTCGGGGGTAAATCCGCCCTCTTAGAAGCCGATGTGGCCGATTGGCTGGCAGGCTATGCAACCGACTACGACAACCCACCCTATGCTGGAGGCAAAGCACAGGGAGATACCATTACGGGCGTGTCGGCCTTAACCGCCAACTCCGTCTCCAGCGCGGAAATCGTCAAAAGCGACACCGTATTCAACGCTACCTTAAGCGTCACCACACCCGGTGATGGCCCAAACGGCTCCAAAGACCCAGTGTCTACCATCAACATCATTGTGGAAATCACCGACCCTGCGCAGACGCAGTTGAAGGCCACCTGATTGGAAGGTGGCTTAATGGGGAAATTAGTTAAGCTTAAAACAAGTATTTGCAGTGATATTTGCTTCATCATGCTAGAGAATACAAACAGGCGCACCAAGGGCCGGGCTTTAACGGCTTTTTAAAGAGACTGTTTCCTTTTGAAGACCAAGCGGGGCAAGAGCAAGTTTACTTGCACGCGCAAAAAGACCTCAAACAGCAAGTCCTCAACGATGTACAAACCGACATTGGCAAGGACCATCACCTAACGGTGGCCAATGACAGCTTCACGGAAGTGAAGAATAACCAAGCAATCAAGGTGGAAGGCGAGCGCCGTGTGCAAACCACCTTGGATCACTCCCGCATCATTAAGGGCAACTTGACCCAAGATGTGGGCACACTGGCGGTGATGGACGCACAAGAAGAATTGCACCTCAAAAGTGGTGACTCCATCAAGCCGGTGAAAACTTCATCACCATAGACGAAAACGGCATCAATGTGGTCGGTGGCATCATCAAGGTCAATACCGGGGGCGTGGCGTTACAAGGCAGTGGCTTTGCGGGACAAGAAGCGGAATTACCATTGGGAGAAGAACTGCCTGAACCGAATGAAGCCGTTATTAGTCATTCTAGCAACACGGCATCACCGCAGACACCAACGCTTGTTTCTGCCGCTGAAGCGGGCTCGCCAATCTGTGAAGAATGTCAGGCTGCAGCAGACAATGTATAAGCTTTTGCATCCAGCTTGCCTTTTGTTGCCATTAAAACAATTGGAAATGAATTTAAAATCTGATGGAAGTGTTTGGTAAGTTGTATGGATAATTTGAATGTTTGGGTAGTACGTTGTTACATCAGAGACACGCGTGACGATACGGATGAAGAGCTAACGGGTTTTTGTACTGTGTACGCTAAGCAAGCAGACCATCTTGAAGGTATTTTACAACAATACTTTGAAAAGCAAACTCAACATTTACTGCGGGTTGAAGAGGCTTTTTCCATCATGGGCTGGTTGCAACAACACGGCCATAATAATGCTGTGATGACTATGGCTCAAGCCGTCGATGCTAACCACCAAGTCCAAGTGGGAGACTTACTTCCAGTGGAAAGGGTTGAGCCAGAATACCTCGAAGTAAAGGAATATGACATACCACCATTGGCCGATCAAAGTCATATTCCTCATCAATATCAAACCTTGATTGCTCCCGAACTGAAAACCCATTTGTTTGCTCAACCCAGTGAAGGGAAAAGACTCAGAACCTATTTTATTGTTGATCCTACTTTGCGTAAGAAAGTCACGGAGGTTTTCGATCTTAGCCCCGATCAAATAGACGTTCCCATACAATGCTTATTCAAAGGAAAAGCCGCGGAAACTTTAAAAGAAGCAGCACCTTATCTTATCGATATGACTTTACATGAAAATGCATGGGCACGTCATGAAAACGTCCCCACCTTCCACAAAGCGTTTTTCCAACATCATTGGGACAAAGGCACGGGGATATTCCTTCGTACAACGGATTCATTTGATGATGTCTTACAGCATTTTAGACGCTTTACCAAAGTCCGAATGGAAGAAGACAATCGTTGGGTATTCTTTCGCTTTTGGGATCCACGTACGATTGGCGTCTTCTTAACCGCGTTAGACAAGGAGGATGCGTATAAATTTCTCGCTTCACATCAAATTATTCGTCCTGAGGCGGCTAAAATAACCCACTACCAGATGGCTGAAACGATGACAGAAGCGCAGTCTAGAACAGGGCCTCCATTTATTATGAAGAATGCCTATCTAAACGCATTCAACGAGAACCAAACACACCAGTTCCTTGAAAAGCTGAAGCACTTTATTCGTGAAAAATCAGCGGAGTTCTCACAGCTCTCAGAGGAAGCACAATACGACTTGTTAAAAAGTCATCTTCAAGAGTCAAAGCACTTTAATATTACGATAGAGCAAGCAATGGCAAACTTTGTTCTCGCCTCCATTCAATATGGAAAACGCCTGTCAGATGAAGCAAGGTTTTTGACTATTTTAGAATCCAAACATCATGAATTAGACAAAACCAAGGCTTTGCTCAATGAAATAAAGGAACGCCAAACCAACGAGAGTCGCCTTAGCTAAGGAAGAAAATTATGGCAGATAATACTTTTTCAACAACACAAAAAGTGGGCGATTCCATCACCCCTTGTCAACAAGGCAATGTCTTTGCAGCTTACTGCCCACAAGGTGGGCCAACCTTGTCGGCGCTTGTTAATGGACAAGAAACACAAATTCCACAAATGGGGCCATTGGTTAAAAATGGCTTATCTCTCCCACAAACGACGGGGGCCCTTGAATTGAAAGTCGACAATCAATGCCGAACTATCATTCCTGATTTAGCTGAGTTTGAAATAAGCAAGCCGGAAGAAGTAGGCATCGCCATTGGGGTGCTGGAGAAAAAACCAGCCCCAGTAAAGACTGACTATAAGTTTACCGCGAAAGGTCGACAAATAAATTATGGCACCTTAGCTGAGAACAAGGTACAAAGCGATGACATTTATAATCTGGCCATCCCTCCGGCCTTGCAGGCATTGGCCCCCAAGGAAGGCACAATAGACATTGAAAATGCTGATGAAGACACCATTCGTTGGATGGCCGTCAGTATTGTTACCGTGTTGGGCCGAATTGATGAAATCACAGGAGCACAAGCTCTGGCGAACGCCACAAACAAGGACCTAGACTTTACCCTATTAGGCACCAATGCCGTTCCCTTGGCAATTGAGCTGATCGACATGTTAAAGAGCAAAGGCAATCGCGCTTTTTTACGTGAAATATTCAAAGATCAAACTCAACTGTCTAAGGTGTGGACCAACGCTGCAGGCAAGCTGATGGTATCCTTCCGTGGTTATGCAGGCTTGCGCTCTTTTTTAAATTTGTCTTCTTATGGAGTAAGTAATACAAAAGTCTCCATCATAAGTTCTGCGGTGCGTAATTCACAAAACTGGGCGGGCACATTAAAATCCGTGGGAGGCCGCATACCTATTATTTCATATGTAATCATTGGGGCCATTGATGTGGTTGAGTGGTTGGCTTTACCCGAAGCTGAACAAGACTTTAGTGACCTATTGGCAGTACTTTTTGTGGATATATCTAAAATCGCCATATCCGTGATTGCGGGGACGGTTGCTGCGGCTGTAATTGTTGCCGCTTTCACCACAGCCCCAGTTTGGGCAGTCGTAGCAGCTGGAATTTTTGCATCGGTTGCTGTCGGTGTTATTTTGGATGCGGTTGATAATGCATGGGGCATAACAGATAAAGCAAAAGCATTAGTCAATACAATGGAAACGTCTATGGAAAGCTTTGCAGAAAGCATGATGGAACGAATTGAGTCCGCAAAGGAATTTATGAAGGAAGGCTTTGAGACCACAAAGGAATTTATGACAAATGCTAATCCTGACGACGGAAAGATTACAGGGCCAAATGATTTAATAGTGGAGATAGGCGCAAGTATCGAACATTATTATGATAGTCTGAAATGGCCATGATGGAAGCAAGATGAAGACCAAAAATGGAAAAAAAATTTTATTGGATATAGAAAAAGTTGCTAAAATAAGACCAATAAAAACTATTCCTATATTTACATCATTTGGAATATTTTTATTTTTATACCTTCCACTGGCCGCTTTCGTAGGATTAAAGCTTGGTGGTGATTGTGGCTGGACGTTATTTTACATTGCGATGTTTGTGATACCTGTCGCAGGTATTTTTATGCATTTCTCTCTAATAAAGCATCGCCATCCTATGGCAATAAATATATTCTCTTATACCTGTGTTTCACCTACTAGCTTTTATGCGTCTTCCTTTTTTATGTTTGCTTGCATATCAGGCGTGTCACTGTGGGATCTATGGTTTATCCCAGTACTGTGGTTGGTTGTTGAGTTAAATGCGTATCGCTTATCGCGCAGAAATACAGACGAGATGTTAATTACCTATTTTCGGCGCCAATTTCGATTGGATGAGAGTGGTAACTATTTATTTTATTTGGAAAATGGCTTTGTTGGTCGCCTAAAAGAAACAAAGAAGGTGCCCAATTGGCTTTATTGGTTAGAAAACAGTGGCGGTTTGCTCATCATGATTATCGGGCCATTGCTCTTTATCACCAGTGCAGCGTTAAGAGATAATTTTGACCCACGCTTTGCCATTGCCGGAGGCATCGCTTTTCTGATGGCACCAGGGTTTAGACCCGTCAGTACCGAATTTTATACCTTAAGACGGGCTCTAAAACTAAAACAGCAAGGGGCGTTCTAATAAATACTCGATATACACACGCCTATCATTTTTATTTCAAAAAGGATTAACACCATGCCCCTAGTTTGCATCGACGGAACGACCGTTGCCATCAGTGTGGATGGCCCACAGGTATTAGCGAAAACCTCGGATACTGTACCTTCTTCCACGCAAAACACCTTAAAAGTCGGGGGTAAATCCGCCCTCTTAGAAGCCGATGTGGCCGACTGGCTGGCAGGTTATACAACCGACTACGACAACCCACCCTATGCTGGAGGCAAAGCACAAGGGGATGCCATTACGGGCGTGTCGGCCTTAACCGCCAACTCCGTCTCCAGCGCTGAAATCGTCAAAAGCGATACCGTCTTCAACGCTACCTTAAGCGTTACCACACCCGGTGATGGCCCAAATGGTTCCAAAGACCCAGTATCCACCATCAACATCATTGTGGAAATCACCGACCCTGCGCAGACGCAGTTGAAAGCCACTTAACGGGAAAGCGGTTAATTGAAAAGCGGTTTCATCAATGACACCTTTTGCGACCAACTTTACAAACCCGTTGCACGCATCACAGAGCAACGCAAAGAAGGCATTTTCAGTATCTTTACCGTTAAGATTGCTTTACCCCACTTTGTGCCGAGACAAAGCGATGTGAGCTTTTCACTGAGCGGCAGCTGGCAATATCGTAAAGTGGGTCAACGGGTTCTTACTACCGACACCCTGCTGTTGGCAACCCACAGCGAAGCCAACCGTTGGCAGATGAACAATGTGCAAGGCCAATTCTCCATGGACAGTGAACAGCATCATGGTTACTTGACATTCACCATAGATGAACGTCAAATCATGTCCATCAGGGACAAAAACAAACAATTGGATCAGGCCCAAAAAATAGGCCGAAACTTCCTCACCTACAACCTATCATTGGAGTACCAACATCCGGCTGGCCTGCCCATTTGTTTGACCTACCCTCATATCGTCATAGACGATAATAAGTCCGCCATATCCTTTTGGCGCAACCAAACTGAAATCGATGAATTCGCAATGGAGCAAGCTGCCTCATGAGTCAAATAAAACAAGTTAGTGGTAATCTTTGGCTGGGGCCTAAAGAAATGGGAATAACCCCTCAGTTTAAGAGAACCGATCATGCCATAGCACATTACCCCAACGGAGCCTCATTGATTCACGACCCTGTGCAACCGGGCAATAAAAAAAGAACGCTAGATTATGAAGGTGACCCAGAGACAGAACATATGGGTGAAGTCTTCGAAGGCTCTTCGGCTGGCGGGCACGAAGGCTATTTGGATATGCGAGTGAATTCTGTAACGAACCGCAGCGAAGGCTTTTACATCATGGGCATCATCGGCCTCTTGTTTTGGTGGTCGTTTCATTATTTTGTGCTCACCGCCATTGAGGATGAGCAGGTCAGAAACCTCAGCATTTACAGTGGTTATGTTTTTTTTGGTGTAGGCGCGCTCATTTGTCTTTTCCGCACCTTGCACACCCCCGTGCGCTTTCATAAAGCCAATCAAGAAGTCTATGTCTGGCACAAAAAGGTCTTGTATCGCATTCCTTGGCAAGAGTGTGAACTCTCTATTCGTGTCGACAAGCGCACTATCGGCCTTAAGGGCCAACAAGATGGCTACCAGCTAACCCTATGGCTCAACCCCAAACACGCGGTCAACAAAGACCTTTCTGGTCAAAAACATGTGCCGTTAAACATGTTTCATAATATGGATCACCACATTCCACTGTATGCCTACTGGGAATACGTGCGCCGTTACATGACGGGAGACACGCCGCTATACATAGAAATGAGTACAAAATCTAGAACACCACGATTTAATACAAAAAAAGCTAAAAGCATGGGATATGCTTTAGCCATACCTCTTTTATTTATAGTCATCCCTCTTGCATTTGTGTTCAAACCGAACAAGGTTGCCTTACTTAGTCCCTTCAAAGAAAAATGGCCAGAAGAAGTACATGAATGGACAGGGGAACGTTGCGATTGGCATTAAGCAACACCTGTCTTAGCTTAATTTTATTTTTAAGGACAACACCATGCCCCTAGTTTGCATCGACGGAACGACCGTTGCCATCAGTGTGGATGGCCCACAGGTATTAGCCAAAACCTCGGATACCGTGCCTTCTTCCACGCAAAACACCTTAAAAGTTGGGGGTAAATCCGCCCTCTTAGAAGCCGATGTGGCCGACTGGCTGGCAGGCTATGCAACCGACTACGACAACCCACCCTATGCTGGAGGCAAAGCACAGGGTGACTCGATTACGGGCGTGTCGGCCTTAACCGCCAACTCCGTCTCCAGCGCGGAAATCGTCAAAAGTGATACCGTATTCAACGCTACCTTAAGCGTCACCACACCCGGTGATGGCCCAAACGGCTCCAAAGACCCAGTATCCACCATCAACATCATTGTGGAAATCACCGACCCTGCGCAAACGCAGTTAAAAGCCACTTGATTGGAAAGCGGTTAATGGGGAAAGCAGTTAAGCTTGAAACAAGTATTTGCAGTGATATTTGCTTCATCATGCTAAAGAATACAAACAGACGCACCAAGGCCCGGGCTTTAACGGCTTTTTAAAGAGACTGTTTCGAAGACCAAGCGGGGCAAGAGCAAGTCTACTTGCACGCACAAAAAGACCTCAAACAGCAAGTACTGAACGATGTCCAAACCGACATTGGTAACGACCATCACCTAACGGTGGCCAATGACAGCTTCACGGAAGTGAAGAACAACCAAGCAATCAAGGTGGAAGGTGAGCGCCGTGTGCAAACCACCTTGGATCACTCCCGCATCATTAAGGGCAACTTGACCCAAGATGTGGGCACACTGGCGGTGATGGACGCACAAGAAGAATTGCACCTCAAAAGTGGTGACTCTATCTTGCTCGATGCTGGCCCCCTCTTCACCTTAAAAGCCGGTGAAAACTTCATCACCATAGACGAAAACGGCATCAATGTGGTCGGTGGCATCATCAAGGTCAATACTGGTGGCGTGGCGTTACAAGGCAGTGGCTTTGCGGGACAGGAAGCGGAATTGCCATTGGGAGAAGAACTGCCTGAGCCGAATGAGGTTACCCAATTTGAGCCAACCCCAGCCTTAAAACAAAAACTGCTAGAAGACCAACTGCAAGATCAAGCGGTAACCGAACTCTGTCAGAAACTGCGAGATAACACCTGTCCTCTTAGCGATTGTCCTTGTGGGAACTTCTCAGCATGATCATGTCGGAAACCTTTAGTTTAACGTCTGATGCCTTTGAAGAGGCTGACGTAGAACATTACTTAATCGCCAATAGTGTGCCCATTAGCACACCTTCCTTGCAGGCGGATCTTCAGCGATACTGTGATGACAGTGACTATGTCACTCTCTATAAAGAAACAGAATTGTCTAGCTTAATAGACATGAGCCCTTATGTTGTAAAAGTGCATCAAGATCACCCACTGTTACACCAATACATACACAATGCCGAAGCAAATACCCACTGGTCAGGCATTTTATTGACGGTCACCAAAGACATCTCTTTTAAAAGTTTGCTCAACCATTTAAGACAGCGTCTATTAGTGTCTTTTTCACAAGGAAGAAAAGGCATTTTGCATTTTGCCAATCCTGCCGTTGCGAATTATTTTTTCTCAGAAACCATCGAACAAACCGACACCAACACTTGGCTGGGCCCCATCAAGCAAGTCTGTTGGTATGGGCCAAATCATTCGCCGAACCAAGGCCTATGGTGCAAAATACACAATGTACAAGCGGCATTAGAAACACCATCATCAGACGAAGATCCAACATCCTCTTTGCAGTGGATCATGACCGCCTCGCAGGCGTTCGCATTCAAGCTGCAAAATATAGACAAAGCCTTAACCGACTATTTCGCTCAGATGTCCCTCAGTGTCACAGATCGTCAACAATGGCTCGCCTATCGAGAGCACTTCCAAGACGCTGAAACCTTGGGTTTCACTCAGTTTGAAAACATTTATCACTATCTTTCTCTGTGCGAAAAGAAACCGTCACACGGCCAACAAGATGACAACTACCGCATAGAAACCAAAACAAAGCGCCTGATTGAACAAGTTGATATTCAGACGGTTCAATCCCTTCAGGAAGATCAAAAGATACCCCATATTGCGCAGCTTTTAGAAAAGGAAACCTCCTATGTCAACGGATAAAATAGGCTCAGGACCAGCCTGTGATGGCACCAAACTATTTATTGAAGTGACAGGCGTGGATCATGATCCAAGCTACTCTATTCAATTTCATGATGCCGAAGAAAACAGTCGAGACACGGAACTGGAAGATAAAAAAGTCTGCCAATCCTTGGGCGACACCAGTGTCTACAGCTGGGAATGGGACAAAAAATCCACCTCGGTAAACGCCAGCCTAGCCATCGCGTCGGACACTGGTGAGATTCTCTTGCCACTCTATGAAAACGTCAAACCGAAACCACGGGTCGATGGCGAACAAGATTATCTATTGCATGCCGTTGTCCCGCTGACATTATTGCCTACCTACAACGAAAAACTCACCGAAAAAGACCGTTACGCCCCATCCCGTAATGGCTATTTTTATGTGTTTTACAACCACAAAGCTTGGCGAGAAATTGAAATGCGTACCCCAGAGGGTGGCCCTATCGTCTACAGAGATGTAGATCTAGCCGCTTACCGTACTGGTGAAAACGGCATCTTTGCCAGCGAACAGCGGGATACAACAGGCAGTCCACTGACCGAAATTTGGTTGCCCGTCAAAGACAACAACAAAAGTACCGTAGTGCATCTAGCGTATTCAGACATGCCATGGAGTGGTGAACGCCTAAACTACCTTGAAGCCAATGTTTCAGAATTGATAGAACGCGCTCAATCCTTGCACAAGCTTAACGGTATAGAAAACGCACCGAAAAACAGAAAAAGCGAAAGCCATGTTTTACTGGCCAGTGAATTACCAGAAATGCGCGCTCGTGAACCCGCACTAGAATGGCTCGTGGCCGCGCCGCTTCAATTCAACAAAGACCTTAGTGGTGGCTGGTTAAAAGAGACCTATCAAGAAATCAAAGACGGCCTCAAACAAGCCAGAGAAACGGACAACACAGGCTTCGAAGCGCTCGGGAAACGCTCGGCTTATCAATTTGAATACGGCATGAAACAGACTGCCCTCATCGCCTTACTGCAACAAGACGACGATCTAGACCAAGACTGGCAAGCGTCCGACAGTGTGGACTATCTGGAAGACGCCAAAGCGCGTCAGCTCAGAACCCTCGTCATCAACGACCCACTGTTTGATCTCAAACACAGCGCCTTTGTCACTTTGTCTGCCGTCAGTTATATGCAACAGGTGTATGCGGACATGGGGCAACAAGAATACTATCAAACCGCCGAACTCACACAACAAATCATCATGACGGAAAAGTTTGGCAAAAAAGACAACCCCCTTCATCAATTTAAAGACGATGTAAGTCGTGACTTAAAAGGGCGTTTTCATCGCACCTTGCGCACCCAAGAACGCCTAATCGCCAATCGCGACATTAAACAACTTCAGTACTACGTGAAAAAGGCCATCCACAACCCACGCACTGCCGAAGTATTAAAAGACGTCTCTTCCCTAAATGGTCTAAACTCGGCAGGAGCTCATGCCATAGCAGGTCATGCCTTAAGTGCTCTGGCAATCGACATCGACAAAATCGACCGCTTTTCACAATATCAATACCTGTCTGACTATTTGCCTCAAGACAAACCAATGAATAAGCGCCAACACCTCAGCGCGTCAGACTGCAAGTACACCCTTACAAAGCTGCTATCGTCCAATGGCAATGAACTTTGTAAGGTGCTGTTTCCACCTCAAGACAGCATTCCACTCGATGCAGACTACGCACCGCCCGAGCCGTTTAATGATGGTTCCGGCTACGCCACCCCTGAGTCACTGGCGCAATGGAGCCAAGAGGATTTTGTACTCGAAGAAGACGACCTCTTGGTCGTGGATCTGGCGATGATCACCAAGGCCAACGTGGCGGCGTCTCAAAACGACAAAGAAAAATACGTCTTTACTCAGGTAAAACGTGTGAGCAATATTATTGACAGCATCTTAAAAGGCTACTACGAAGCGCTTATGTCTATTAAAGACTTAGCCTCTGAGGCCAAAGTCATCCAATTTCATCAAGCGTATGCCTCACTATTGGCCTTAACCAAAGCTACGAACCCAAGCTACCTTGGTAAACTGCAGTTTACCTCGGTACAAGGAGCCGAAACCAAGGGCTATGTGGTGGGCGTTCACGGCCAAGGGCTGAGCTTTGGTCTCAGTGCCGACGACCGAGAACACATCAAAAACAAACGCCGCAAAGGCTTACAAGGGCAAATACGCGAAGAAAACGGTCGCTTAGTGGTGGCCTCCAACAAAAAGCCCTTTGCCAATGGGGACAAAGCCAGTCTCGGCGAACGCGGTAACCTCAAAGTAGTAGTGCTGCCCGAAGACAGTGCTGTGGCACAGGCCTATAACCAAGCCCAGACCCAGCGTGCGCTGAAAAATATGGACAATACCAATCTCAACAGCAGCAACGCCTATGAGCGCCTCCGCATTCCCTATTGGATCGTGGCCATAGAAACGGTGAACTTGGTGTTGAACTTTAAACATGTTGAAAACTTTGCAAATCGTAAAGATCGCATTTACTCAGGTGCCAACGTCATCAGTCTTGTTCTAGACTTAGGCGTGGCACTGACTCACGCGGCGACCTTACAGGGCAAAATCGCCACGGGCTTTGTCCGGGTGGCTAACAAAGAAGCGTTTAAAATAGGAGGAAAAGTGGTGACCTTTGTTAATTCTATTAGCGGTAAGGCCACCCTAGTCAGCAGTATCAGCTACTTAAAGTTTGCTGGTCTAATCGCCGGCTTGTTAACCGCCGGTTTGGCCGCGTGGGACGCCATACGTTTGTTTGGTAAAAACGACGACGATGCCGCCATGGCCATGACCATGGTAGCCTTAGGCCTTGGCCTCAACACTCTAGCCACTGGTTTGTTTACCACCAGTGCGCCCATTTTATTCGGCATGGGACCGGTTGCTTGGTTGGGCATCGCTATTGCCGTCGGTGGCGCACTACTCTACATGCTGTTCTTAGACACTCCCATTGAGGAATGGCTCAAGAACGGCCCCTTTGGCGATGATCCGGGGGAGCAATACGCCCACCTACAGGATAATCAGGTGGCGTTTGAGCGCCTGATCAATTGCTTATTTTCAGTAGAAGTCAAAGCCTATCAGCTCGGTCTCCAAACCGGCTTTTCGGATGAGGTGCATAACGCCATGCAGAGCGATGGTGTCACCCATGCGATACGAGTCAGCAGTAACCTTGCCACCCTAATGGGGCTGGGCCATGCGCAGATCGAATTTTATGTCCGCGCGGCGGCTCAGGAAAAAATCGAAACACGATCACGAACCGGCATTGATTACGAAGACGCCGTGATTCCATTGGGGCAAAAACCATTGCCGATCATTGCTTCATCTGAAGGCTCAGACAGCACGGTGTATTTTGTCAAGCACGATGCCAAGTTGCCCAAAAATTATCACGACACCCCTTGGCTTGGCGGAAAGGCCCGTCTACACACTTATGCGCCCGCTTTCATGGCACGGGTCAGATTGCACATAGGGGATAAGGTATTTCCTATGCCCAAGTTAGATCAAGCCAGCTTTGAAGGCGAGCTGTTTGATCCCCCTCGCTTTACCGAAAATGAAACCTCATGGATAAATAAAGCGGTTACGCTGACCTATAAGTAATAATCCTTATGAAAACCAAGCCATACCCAGTAGAATATAAGCAGCAATAGATGAAAGAAAAAGGACAGATGAATATGGATGCTTCTCAAGCGCCTGACAGTGCGCACACAAATCAGCAAACCATAAGTCATTATCAAGACACGGCGTATAACTCACAACATTTTCTACCTCAGAAACCGCGTCAAGAACAAGGCTTTTTACGCCGCATGATAACCCGTGGGCAACACTTTTCCTTCAGTGAAACCACGGCTAGCATCACGGTTAAAGGATTGGACGAGATGACACCAACAGACATGGCAGAGGAAGAAAAAAGCCCAAAACCCATGTATTGGAATGCAGAAAAATTTATTGGCGAAAGCTTAAACGGTTGGTCTCAGTTATACGTATTTATGGTGGGCATGGCAAATACTTGCTTAATCGTCGTGCTGCCTTTGTTTTATACAATTTGCTTAATAGGACTTTTTTTGGGTAAAGGGGGAGTTGCTTTTGGCTGGCATGATGGCTGGAAAGATATATTTATTGGAACAACTCTGTACGCCACCTTACCTTGTTTAATTATTCACCTTCACTCTCGTTTTCTGAATGCGGGTTATTTTTTTCTCGCCCCTTTTCTCAAAGCCAGACGAGTCTTTGAGCTCAACCGCACCACGGGCATGGTGACCCTGTTTAAAAAGGGCAAACCTTTTTTCACCCACCCTTTTATTGAGTTTGACTGTGTGCTCATGTCGTCCCCCACTCAACAAGGCTTGCTGAACTATTCTTTAACTCTGATTCACCGCTACCAAAATTATTCCGTGGGGGTGCCCATCAGTGGTTCCATGGGAGCCAATCATAAAGTCATCGAATATTTACGCTTTTGGAACATGGTGCAACGCTTCATGGACATCAGCCAGCCTTTGCCCGACATCTTGGTCTTGGAACCAGCCCGACTGCGAGACCCCACCACCATCGCCTACGACAAGGAACACGGCCGCGATCCTCGCTACTGGCGCGACATGACGGACGAAGAGTTTGCGCACAGAATGAAAGCCATCGAAGGCGAACAACGCAACACCCCAGCCACAGGCAAGGCGATTGATATTTTCAAAGGCCCAAACAGCAAGACCTCGGCTCGAAAAAAGCCAACAAATAAAAAGAAGAAATAACGCAAAATAAATAATGAGGTTGCAAAAATGCAAAACAAGCCATACCCAGTAGAATATAAGCAGCAATAGATGAAAGAAAAAGGACAGATGAATATGGATGCTTCTCAAGCGCCTGACAACGCGCGCACAAATCAGCAAACCATAAGTCATTATCAAGACACGGCCTATAACTCGCAACATTTTCTACCTCAGAAACCGCGTCAAGAACAAGGCTTTTTGCGCCGCATGATGACCCGTGGGCAACACTTCACCTTCAGTGAAACCACGGCCAGCATCACGGTTAAAGGATTGGACGAGATGACGCCAACAGACATGGCAGAGGAAGAAAAAAGCCCAAAACCCATGTATTGGAATGCAGAAAAATTTATTGGCGAAAGCTTAAACGGTTGGTCTCAGTCATACGTATTTATGGTGGGCATGGCAAATACTTGCTTAATCGTCGTGCTGCCTTTGTCGTATGCAGTATTTTTATTTGGGCTGTTTCTAGGGAAAAGTGGGATAGCAGTCGGTTGGGATAGGACATACGCTGATATTTTTTTAGGGCTTACCCTGTACGCTACCTTACCTTGTTTAATTATTCACCTTCACTCTCGTTTTCTGAATGCGGGTTATTTTTTTCTCGCCCCTTTTCTCAAGGCCAGACGAGTTTTTGAACTCAACCGCACCACGGGCATGGTGACCCTGTTTAAAAAAGGCAAACCTTTTTTCACCCACCCTTTTATTGAGTTTGACTGTGTGCTCCTGTCGTCCCCCACTCAACAAGGCTTGCTGAACTATTCTTTAACTCTGATTCACCGCTACCAAAATTATTCCGTGGGGGTGCCCATCAGTGGTTCCATGGGAGCCAATCATAAAGTCATCGAATATTTACGCTTTTGGAACATGGTACAACGCTTCATGGACATCAGCCAGCCTTTGCCCGACATCTTGGTCTTAGAACCAGCCCGACTGCGAGACCCCACTACCATCGCCTACGACAAGGTACATGGCCGCGATCCTCGCTACTGGCGCGACATGACGGACGAAGAGTTTGCCCACAGAATGAAAGCCATCGAAGGCGAACAACGCAACACCCCAGCCACAGGCAAGGCGATTGATATTTTCAAAGGCCCAAACAGCAAGACCTCGGCTCGAAAAAAGCCAACAAATAAAAAGAAGAAATAACGCAAAATAAATAATGAGGTTGCAAAAATGCAAACCAAGCCATACTCAGTAGAATGTAAGCAGCAATAGATGAAAGAAAAAGGACAGATGAATATGGATGCTTCTCAAGCGCCTGACAGTGCGCACGCGAACCAACAAACCATAAGTCATTATCAAGACACGGCCTATAACTCGCAACATTTTCTACCTCAGAAACCGCGTCAAGAACAAGGCTTTTTACGCCGCATGATAACTCGTGGGCAACACTTTTCCTTCAGTGAAACCACGGCCAGCATCACGGTTAAGGGACTGGACGATCTCACGCCATCTGCATTTGCAATAAACGAAAACAGCCCAAAGCCCAGCTATTGGAACGAAACCAGCTTAAACGGTGAAGCCTTAAGCGGTTGGTCTCAAGTGTATATGGTAATCGCCAGTCTCGCAGCAGGGTGCTTAATGATAGCATTGCCTTTGTTTTATACAATTTGCTTAATAGGACTTTTTTTGGGTAAAGGGGGAGTTGCTTTTGGCTGGCATGATGGCTGGAAAGATATATTTATTGGAACAACTCTGTACGCCACCTTACCCTGTTTGTTGATTTACGGGCACTTTCGTCTTGTTAATGCGGGTTATTTTTTTCTCGCCCCTTTTCTCAAGGCCAGACGAGTCTTTGAGCTCAACCGCACCACGGGCATGGTGACCCTGTTTAAAAAGGGCAAACCTTTTTTCACCCATCCTTTTATTGAGTTTGACTGTGTGCTCATGTCGTCCCCCACTCAACAAGGCTTGCTGAACTATTCTTTAACTCTGATTCACCGCTACCAAAATTATTCCGTGGGGGTGCCCATCAGTGGTTCCATGGGAGCCAATCATAAAGTCATCGAATATTTACGCTTTTGGAACATGGTACAACGCTTCATGGACATCAGCCAGCCTTTGCCCGACATCTTGGTCTTAGAACCAGCCCGACTGCGAGACCCCACCACCATCGCCTACGACAAAGAACATGGCCGCGATCCTCGCTACTGGCGCGACATGACGGACGAAGAGTTTGCCCACAGAATGAAAGCCATCGAAGGCGAACAACGCAACACCCCAGCCACAGGCAAGGCGATTGATATTTTCAAAGGCCCAAACAGCAAGACCTCGGCTCGAAAAAAGCCAACAAATAAAAAGAAGAAATAACGCAAAATAAATAATGAGGTTGCAAAAATGCAAACCAAGCCATACCCAGTAGAATATAAGCAGCAATAGATGAAAGAAAAAGGACAGATGAATATGGATGCTTCTCAAGCGCCTGACAACGCGCGCACAAATCAGCAAACCATAAGTCATTATCAAGACACGGCGTATAACTCACAACATTTTCTACCTCAGAAACCGCGTCAAGAACAAGGCTTTTTACGCCGCATGATAACTCGTGGGCAACACTTTTCCTTCAGTGAAACCACGGCCAGCATCACGGTTAAGGGACTGGACGATCTCACGCCATCTGCATTTGCAATAAACGAAAACAGCCCAAAGCCCAGCTATTGGAACGAAACCAGCTTAAACGGTGAAGCCTTAAGCGGTTGGTCTCAAGTGTATATAGTAATCGCCAGTCTCGCAGCAGGGTGCTTAATGATAGCATTGCCTTTGCTATATTGTATTTTTTTATTAGGACTATTTTTTGGGAAAAGTAGCATAGCGGACGGTTGGGATCGGATATACGCTGATATTTTTTTAGGGCTTACCCTATACGCCACCTTACCCTGTTTGTTGATTTACGGGCACTTTCGTCTTGTTAATGCGGGTTATTTTTTTCTCGCCCCTTTTCTCAAAGCCAGACGAGTCTTTGAGCTCAACCGCACCACGGGCATGGTGACCCTGTTTAAAAAGGGCAAACCTTTTTTCACCCATCCTTTTATTGAGTTTGACTGTGTGCTCATGTCGTCCCCCACTCAACAAGGCTTGCTGAACTATTCTTTAACTCTGATTCACCGCTACCAAAATTATTCCGTGGGGGTGCCCATCAGTGGTTCCATGGGAGCCAATCATAAAGTCATCGAATATTTACGCTTTTGGAACATGGTACAACGCTTCATGGACATCAGCCAGCCTTTGCCCGACATCTTGGTCTTAGAACCAGCCCGACTGCGAGACCCCACTACCATCGCCTACGACAAGGTACATGGCCGCGATCCTCGCTACTGGCGCGACATGACGGACGAAGAGTTTGCCCACAGAATGAAAGCCATCGAAGGCGAACAACGCAACACCCCAGCCACAGGCAAGGCAATTGATATTTTCAAAGGCCCAAACAGCAAGACCTCGGCTCGAAAAAAGCCAACAAATAAAAAGAAGAAATAACGCAAAATAAATAATGAGGTTGCAAAAATGCAAACCAAGCCATACCCAGTAGAATATAAGCAGCAATAGATGAAAGAAAAAGGACAGATGAATATGGATGCTTCTCAAGCGCCTGACAGCACGCATGTGAATCAACAAACCATAAGTCATTATCAAGACACGGCGTATAACTCACAACATTTTCTACCTCAGAAACCGCGTCAAGAACAAGGCTTTTTACGCCGCATGATAACTCGTGGGCAACACTTTTCCTTTAGTGAAACCACGGATGCCATTACCACTCATGGGCTGGACGATCTCACGCCATCACAAAAAGCAGAAAATGAAAACAACCCAAACCCGAGCTACTGGAACGAAACCAGCTTAAACGGTGAAACCTTAAGCGGCTGGTCTCAGCTGTATATATTAATAGTAGGCATAGCAAAGATTTGCTTAATCGTCATGTTGCCTTTGCTATATTGTATTTTTTTATTAGGACTATTTTTTGGGAAAAGTAGCATAGCGGACGGTTGGGATCGGATATACGCTGATATTTTTTTAGGGCTTACCCTATACGCCACCTTACCCTGTTTGTTGATTTACGGGCACTTTCGTCTTGTTAATGCGGGTTATTTTTTTCTCGCCCCTTTTCTCAAGGCCAGACGAGTCTTTGAGCTCAACCGCACCACGGGCATGGTGACCCTGTTTAAAAAGGGCAAGCCTTTTTTCACCCACCCTTTTATTGAGTTTGACTGTGTTCTCATGTCGTCCCCCACTCAACAAGGCTTGCTGAACTATTCTTTAACTCTGATTCACCGCTACCAAAATTATTCCGTGGGGGTGCCCATCAGTGGTTCCATGGGAGCCAATCATAAAGTCATCGAATATTTACGCTTTTGGAACATGGTACAACGCTTCATGGACATCAGCCAGCCTTTGCCCGACATCTTGGTCTTAGAACCAGCCCGACTGCGAGACCCCACTACCATCGCCTACGACAAGGAACATGACCGCGATCCTCGCTACTGGCGCGACATGACGGACGAAGAGTTTGCGCACAGAATGAAAGCCATCGAAGGCGAACAACGCAACACCCCAGCCACAGGCAAGGCGATTGATATTTTCAAAGGCCCAAACAGCAAGACCTCGGCTCGAAAAAAGCCAACGAATAAAAAGAAGAAATAACTCAAGATAAATAATCAAGTGGTAAAAATTCACTTTAAAAGTATTTATAAGGACAACACCATGCCCCTAGTTTGCATCGACGGAACGACCGTTGCCATCAGTGTGGATGGCCCACAGGTATTAGCGAAAACCTCGGATACCGTGCCATCTTCCACGCAAAACACCTTAAAAGTAGGGGGTAAATCCGCCCTCTTAGAAGCCGATGTGGCCGACTGGCTGGCAGGCTATGCAACCGACTACGACAACCCACCCTATGCTGGAGGCAAAGCACAGGGAGATTCCATTACGGGCGTGTCGGCCCTAACCGTTAACTCCGTCTCCAGTGCGGAAATCGTCAAAAGTGATACCGTATTCAACGCTACCTTAAGCGTCACCACACCCGGTGATGGCCCAAACGGCTCCAAAGACCCAGTATCCACCATCAACATCATTGTGGAAATCACCGACCCTGCACAGACGCAGTTGAAGGCCACCTGATTGGAAGGTGGCTTAATGGGGAAAGCGGTTAAGCTTGAAATAAGTATTTGCAGTGATATTTGCTTCATCATGCTAGAGAATACAAACAGGCGCACCAAGGGCCGGGCTTTAACGGCTTTTTAAAGAGACTGTTTCGCAGGCCAAGCCTTACAAGATTAGAAACCAGTCTACTTGTCCTAAGGCCCAGTTTTGATTGCCACTCAAAACTGGGCCTTTTTCTTAGGAGTACTTTTTTCATCACTTACTCAGTAAACGGCCCTAAAACTATAAATGACACAATGCAAATGTAAACTAATTGTCAAGATAATGATTTAAGCATCCTATTTTATGCATCTGAATGTCATACATCATACACTCGGAACAAGTTTGCTGGTTGATTGTCAAAGAAAATGCGTTTCTTGCCAACGAATCCCATTGACCAAAAAGCCTTCTAGTCTTCAATATGAGATCTGAAGCAAATTGAAAGATAAAGGTTGTTGTCGGCCATCATTAAATAGCAATGGCAAGACACAATCGAGGTTTAGCAAAGAAAAACGAGGTTGTTATGAAAAAAACAAGGTTACCCTTGATCATAGTGTTCAGTTTTTTGTTAAGTGCTTGTTCCACCTCCTTTGTTTATAACAATCTAGATTGGCTGCTCTATTGGTATTTAGATGATTACATTACGCTAACGGCGGAGCAAAAATCCCAGTTAGACGACCGTGTAGAAACATGGCAAGCATGGCATCGCGCAGTAGAATTACCCAAATACCAACAGCAAATCGATCAACTCAGAAACCAATTGCAATCAGGCCCACTAGACCAACAAGCTTGGCTCCTTGTGTTTGATGAGGTGCAACAAAGCGCCAAACGCTTACGCGAAAAAATTGCCCCGGAGCTTGCCGAGCTCGCCAAACAGTTATCCCCTGCGCAAGTAGAGGAACTCTTAACAGAGTGGCAAAAAAACACCCAGGAACGAATCGAAAGACGCACCAATAGCAGCCCAGAAGAACGTTTGGCGGAACGTCAAGAAGAGCGCATTGAAGAAATCGAAGACAATCTAGGCAAACTGACCCCAGAGCAAAAGGACATAGTGAGCTCACATATCAAAAAGTTAAAATCCACTTTTGAGTATCGAACCGCTTACCAAACGAGACTGCAAGGCATTGTTAAAGACCTATTTAATCATCCCGAGGACGAGAACTTCAGTAGCCAACTCAGTGCCTTGATCATAGACCCAAATCAATACAAAACAGCAGAACATACCGCCCTATCAGAACAAAATAAAATTCAATACGCGCAAATGATGGCCGATCTTAACCTTACGTTAAGCACTAAGCAGAAACAAAAACTGGATGAAAGCTTGGCTGACCTTAGCCAAACGATTCAGGCTCTGGTAGAAGATTGAGAGGTTCTATTATTACGACAGTCACTGTTTCGGCCATTAACAGTAATGCTATTAGCGAGTACAGCCATTACTGATGTTCGTGCCTTGCTTTAACAAGACGACAAAATCGGCAATTGAAATCGTTTAGCGCCATTTAGCGCAAGAGAGCTCCTCATTTTTTGGGGCTTAGAAACGACAAAGCCCATCGGATGATGGGCTTAGTTTTGCTAGCTTAGCAGCAATAGACAACGTCTGTTACCAATGGTATTTAAATACCCAGTTTTTTCTGGACATCACAAGTCATTGACGCCTGCCGAATGGCTTTTTTCCTTACTTCTTCAGCGTTATTCATGTCTTTCGCAATATTATAATTTTTAAACATTGTCTCTTCCCACTTTGAACGTGTTTCGGCAGAGCTATCATCACCTACTTTTTGGTCAATCACCGAATTCAAATAGGGAACGCAGTCTTTTTCATACATTGATACATAAGTTTCGATAGACATACTAGAACAAGCTGTTGCAAAAACCATCACAGATAATACTAAACCAAGTTTTTTCATCATTCCTTCACATCAAAACAAGTAGTTACATATTTAGGAAAAGAATAAAATAGATAGTTCATTCTCTTTATCTGAACTCAAAATTGCTCTTATTGTGAATATGTCTTATTGATAAAATGATCCGTTTCTGAGGAATAATAGCGATTCTGATATTTGTGTAAGCACTCCGTTTCTAATGATTTATTCTCATTTTCACATGTTGAGATTAACTTATCTTCATTGTACAAAAGGTAATAGGTTTCCATAGAATCCACCGCTCGCTCCGCACGACTATTACATAAGGTAGTCACGTCTTTCGTACTGTATTTTTGCGTCATACTGGGTGAATTTTGACAGGCTGCTTTTATTTCATTTTGATAGACCGTCATGTCAACTTTTTGCTGTTTAGTCAAACCACTACCAACACAACCAGCTAACATAACAAGACTAAAACCGAATACAATTGATCGCACGAACATTTTCACTCCTTAACAACAAAAACTAACTGAATCAATGATATGGTTTTAACAATATCACCTCATCTAAGCAAGCCTTTTCCAAGCTAGGCTGGAATATGACTAGCTTGTTCGTTTTACCGCTAAATAACACTGCCGCTTAACCTTGTTAGGCTTACCTTATTAAAAAGAAAGCTGAGAGCTTTAGGTTTGACTTTTATCAAAGAAAATACGGATGGCTTTAATCTTGTGAATAAACTCATGCAAGAATTTCACAGGAAAACCATCAAGCCCTTGATATGACTGAGTATAAAAAATGACTATCCTATTGCGATAGAAGTTTTGCTAAGTGTTAGTAAAGTCTGATTTTTCAAAGACGCCATAAGGCAATTTGTCCACGTACTTATTCTTATCCCAAGAAATAGAACTGCCAGAGCCAATATTGGCAATAGTGGTAAAGTAAGGCCCTTGCCCACCACCAGGTAAAATCCGCGTCTTGATCTTAGAGTCAATACTGCTCATTGGCGTACTGTCATTGTTCAGAGAATATCCGCTGAGTAAGAATACACTGGTTAGACGCTTCACAATCGCCCCCATAATGGATTGAATAAAGGGTTAAAGAAGACTAATTAATTCAATTGTAAAAACATCATTAAATATTCTTTTGGCATTTTTTAGCTCTCACCCTATAAAAACAAATCACATATGGAAAAACTCTCCTACACTTTTTATACAAGTCATAAGGAGAGAAAAAAATGTCTCGCTGGATTGTATTTGTTCTCATTACCTTCCCTTTTACTACTTTTGCAAGCTATTACGATGGCACTGAAGGTCTAATAGGGGACGCTTTAAAAGCCAAGCTCCATTCGATAATAGATGGCCATACGCCTCTCAAATATACGCAAAGTGGAAACGATAATTGGTACGATGGGGAAAAGATGGATGTGTGGGAAGCATTAGTATACACAGACTCAGCCTGCCCAGATGAAGCACCTAAATGTGGTCTAGTTCAAATGCTGTATCTCGATGAAGTCAGAAGCATTGACCAGGCGAACCGAGGCAAGTCTAAACACGACTCTTGGGATCGAGAACACGTGTGGCCGACTTCACGAGGGTTTAAAAAACAAAGCCAAGATGGTTATACCGACTTACATCACATTCGTCCTGCCGATCGCAATATAAACGGTGCTCATAGCAACTATGGTTACGATGAAGGTGGTGTCCCCTTCTATGACACCTTAGCGGATGGCAGCAAAGTTCTTAGTGGTACATACGTAGACAAAATCAATGAATCCTTCGAACCAAGCGATAAAGCCAAAGGCCAAATCGCACGTATGATTTTCTACATGGCAACACGCTATGAAAAAGGCGACAACGCCTCACCAGAAAACATGCCGGATTTAATCATATTAGACAGTAACGAAAAACAGAGCGGTAAACCAAGCATTGGCGACCTTTGCACCCTGGTTGAATGGAATTATGAATTTGCCGTCTCCGACTTTGAAAAAAGACGAAATGATCGGATAGAAGAACTGCAAGGCAACCGAAATCCCTTTATCGATCATCCTGAGTTTGTGGGTTTAATATGGGCCAGTAAATGCCCATCGCATGATATGAATAAGCGACCCAATGATACATTAATAATATTTTGAAACGACTCAAATATTATAAGCCTGCCATTTTTTATACCGACAAACCGCGCCATTAAGCTCAGGGTTGAGCTCGAACAAAGCTTCCTCGGCTTCGTCGTCATTGCGGCCTAGACTCATCCATACGATGTTGGAGATAGCGTTGCCCACTTCCCTATTAATGGGGAAGTGGGCAACGCCATTTGGCGCATGGGATTCCTCATTTTATGGAGATTAGAAACGAAAAAGCCCATCAGGGATGGGCTTGGGAATGTTTGATTTGGGCTGAGAGGTTAAGCGGGATTCAGCCTTAAACTCAATTAATTTGCGGGTAGCCCTTTTAATTGTGTAATTGGAGCACAAAAACCTTTATATTTTTTATCTCTAAAGGCCTGATAATATTTAAACTTACCTGAACTAGACGCTGTAATAGTGAGTGTAACCGAATTGTCTTCAAAACTTGGCGTTGACAATACTTGATAAATTTTCTTGTCGATCGATCTTATATATTTTTCTGATTTATCCTTTTTAATCTCTTCCCACAAAGGTGAGTTCTTATTTTCCTGGCGAATTACATTTCCTTGTGTCAAAAAGAGATAAGTAATTTTATTACCTTCAAGTGTCCAAGAACCCGTTGAATGACGAGTGTAAGTGAAAAGTGTCTCCTCAGGATTCAGCCGGATGGGAAAAGAAGAAGTTGAAATATTACTGAAAGTACCATCGTGCCTAATAGCCATAAGATCAGCAGCCTTAAGACTCTGATCTGTATATATTGTCATACACGCCCATTCCCCAACTAACTGCTCTTTCGTCATATGTTGAGTTTTTTCAACTTTAGCATTCGGTTGTTGATTCGTCGTCGAACACCCTGAGATCATAACAGCACCAATTGCGGCCAATAAAAAAGTGCTTCTCATACTTTCCTCTGTGAATAAAAATTCTAATAAAATCATGTATAAACTTATCTTCTTGAGCCAATAAACACAACAACTAAATCCTAAATTGACTGATGGGCTTTTGCCCGTAGCGTGGCAGCGTTGTCCAACCGCCATCGCTGGTGCGTTGCAGCCCTTCGTATGGCGTGCCTTCGTTTAACGAGAACACAAAGCCGCCGAGCGACATCATTTGGCGCATGGGATTCCTCATTTTGTAGGGATTAGAAACGAAAAAGCCCATCGAAGGATGGGCTTGGGGGGGAGTTAGATGAATAAGAGCTATCTTGTGCCTGTTTCCAGATTTTTTAAAAACTGAGAGACATCATCTCCCCTTAAAATATCGAAATCATCTTCTATATTGTACATCAAAGACTCATAAACAACTGGGCTAACATTAGAAAAGTGATCTTCAGGTACTATAATAGCTGAATAAGCATCCATAACTTGACAAACTTGTGCGATTGATAAACCAGCTTCAGCTGCATCATGTTGCATACTCAGTATAATGACTTTATTCATCTGAGGTTTAATCTTACGATATAAATCATCTATTTCTGATGTACTATACTCTTGAACATCTATGGCTTTAGCATATTCTTTTGCGTGTAATTTATTAAATAAGCTTGAAAATGACGAGATATCGACTCCTAAATCTCGACAATACTCATCTTTATATCTAGCACTAAGATAAAAACCCAAAAATACATCAGCTGCTTTTTTTTGCTTTCCTATTTTAGATGTTTGACTATTTAATATATTTTCAGACATTTCAACTGATAATTTTTTTATAGCTACAGCTTCTGGTACACTAGGGTAAGCCTCCTTAGCCTCTCTTATCATTTGATCAGCATTATATGCTTCTTCAAAAAAATACCCTTTGAGAAAATTTACTAAATAAAAAATCGATAGGAAAATACCAACTCCTAATATGATGAATTTTTTCATTTTTTGTAAGGATCCATTTTCTATATATAGATGGCCAATTCAATCTAACCCAATATCAAGTTTATCTTTTTACCGCATGAAAAAAAACAACTAAAGCCCTCTTTCGTGGGCTTAGTTTATACTGCTTGAAGAGTTGCCGCTTAGCTTAGAAATCGACAAAGTTGCGTTGGGCGTAGTCTTTGACGCGGGTGATGTTGTCGTTTACCCAGTCTGGTTACCCTTGATAGAAAGAAAGCTGGGCGATTTGTTTTTACTTACTTTCTCAAGTAAAGGTCGGATGGCTTGTATCATGTCGGTGATTTCACTCGCGGGTAAAACGGCGACTTTAACTCTTTGAATCTCTATTTAATTATACTATCTCCAATTTCTTGATATGAGCCCCAGCCAGCTTGAATAACTTCGTCTAAGTCACCTGACAAGATGTTAAAAGATACGATATATCTATCGTAAGCATATTTAGATATTTCATCCGAGTGTAAAGGTCCTTTATCTACTAGGCTAATTTCAAAATAGCTTTCATTTAGCTTTTTGCTTTTGACGTTTACATCTAAGTCAACAAGAACGAGGTTGTTTTTATAATTTTAGGGTATAATTTTATTATTTCGGCTTTCGATCTTTCTGTAAAACTACTAATGTCAATTCCTGCACCTGCTTGTGAAGTAAAAGAGAGCAATGAGGTCAATAAAAAAATAAGATATTTCATAATCATCCTTAAATAGTAATAGCTTAACAGTGTATTTCGCGTTTACATATTCGATGATACTAAAAGACTTTCTCGTTTCCTACTAGCCCAAACAACAGCTAAAGCTCACTTTCGTGAGCTTTGTTTTTACTGCTTGAAAGTTGCTGCTTAGAAGTCGACGAAGTTGCGTTCGGCTGGAGTAAAACACTTTAACATCGCAATGGCGGCATGTTGGCGATTAATCACAGGTCTTTTTTAATGAATATGTTTTGTTCTGGCACAAAAAACCACCCGTAGGTGGTTTTAGAAAACCCTATGAAAAAAAGGTTATGTAATATCCATTAAGGGGTTGCTATAAAATCAATCTTAACAGGAGCCAATTGTCCATTGTCCTTAACCCAAACAACATTCGTAAACTGGTACACTTTTCCTGAAATGGTAATGGATAAGTGATTAACATCTTCAACGTTAACTTCAACGTTAGGAGTGTCTGAAACTAAAAAGGGTGTAGATAGCTCTACTCCATCTGACTTTATATAAAAATTATAGTGATAACCTACCGTAGCATTGCCACTATTATTTCTAAAACCAACGACAGACAATGAAGTCGACATTGACACATTTAATATTTGTTTATCTAAATTTGTTTCAGGCTCGAAAAACTTTGAGCTTGCATACGCAAGAAGAAAACCTAGCACAACCAGACTAATAGCCTTTACTTTTTGCATATTCGATACCTAGAGAAATATAATATTGGTCTTCAGGGTCATCACCATAGGGCTCTTCTCCCCAACAGCTACCAAAGCTCTCAGAAGAAGTGCCGGATCGCATTTGAGCACATCCCGCCCCACGCAACAGTGTATTTTCAGAAATGCCGCCAGCGTAACCTACGGCTCCATAATGAAAATTACCAAAGTGCTCAAAAGGACCGATTTGCTTAAGGAAGGTACGAACAAGTCCACTGACTTCAGCGTGTGGATAACTCTCTTTTATTCGAGGCAAGTTTCGCTGTCCAATATAAGTATATTGGCAAGAAGCTTAACAAAGAATAAAGAGAGCTTAGACCACGCCCTTCGGGTCTTTCAGAGAAACGCCCTCTCTGTGTTAAGAGTGATTGAAAGGTATTAACATTCCTGCTCACTCTTGCCTTGATAGGCCGTTTCTCTGATAAGACTGATGTTCAGAAGACTTATTCGCACCTTCCTTAGAGTCCCATGGCCCCTTATTTCTTACCTGCTGATAAAACCAATAATAATCTATGGGACCAACTATTTTTCCAAACTTAGCCCTGATCATATTCATATTTACATCAACAGAGACCCCTTTCGGGCTTGTTGGATATAACGGCATCAATGACCTCCTTTTCATTTTTATTAATCTAAATAACAGCCTTAATTTTCTACTCAAAATATCTATATAGTTCGTTGATGCTAAAGCAGTTTTTATGTCTTTACCAGATCAGGATTCACAATGAGCCTTTTTGCTATAGACAGGATTTCCAATTTATTGACCAGAAATGAGGAAGTGGACAATTTGATATTAAGTACTTTCACACCTTCTGCAAATAAAATCCCTCAAACCACTTCACTCGCCACAACCATACACCGATACCCTACTTTGTTGTCGTATCGGGCGGTGACTTTATCGATGCTCCAGTTGCCGCGCATTTCGGCAGGGAAGGTGTCGTTTAGGGTGAGGATGCCTTCGGCAACGAGTTTGGGGTTACCTGGGAATTCTAGGTGTACGCTGGCGCCTTGGCGTTTGGTTTGAATCTATTAATGTCAGATGGAAATTAAAAACTTTTGAAACATTGGGGTCAGGTAAAAAATCAAACTATTATTCATCTGACACCAAGCTTATGTTTGTGCCTGCTTCCAAGACATTATTGAATCGTGTGCAGCATTCAGGAGCTCCTTATTTGTGATATTTCTTAGATGGTTTAAATCAGATTTCTCTGCAATGACCTCTGCCAAATCCTTTATATATTTAACGCCCTGATTATTATAATGCATTTTCTCAGAGCCATTTAGCTGAACTAGAACAGAGAACCCCATGAAACTACTATTACAGTTAACATCGATATAGTATTCGTCGTCGTGCTCCAAGAGAAACCATGCCGCTGGACTGTGATCTACCACTTTCACTTAATCTATGCTCCTAAAAGCAATTAAGGGGCTCAAGCCCTGAGGAATCCCCAAAAATTGTCAATAAATAACAATAAATTAGAGTCTATTAGGAACATTCATGGCTTTTGGTGATCAATAATTTCCCAAAAAACAACTAAGCACCTAGAGCCATGAACGCGACGAAAAGCGTTGCTCGCTTGTCTTCAAAGTATTACACAAGGCAATCTCTGTACCGTGAATAACATTGGTCGTGGTATTCAATCCCTAATCTTTTACTGAACATACTCCATTAAATGCTATTTTTCCTACTCCCTAATGTCGGCGTCCCTAATAAACAAGTATACTCCCATAGTCATTAATTTCGACGCTTCGACCTTCTGTCTCTAGGATTTTCTTAGCACTTGGTAACTCATATACGGTAATATCACCATCAGAAATATTCACACCTTTATTGAAGGTAGCTCTTAGGCTACCTTCATAATTAGCCGCTGTTAACTCCACACCATCTTTCGTAATAAAACCAGACCGGCTGTCAAGACCATAACCTATAGAGTAAACACCAAAATCACTATTATTGGATGCAATATATGAATATTCAGAAGGCTCTAAAACCCAACTATTTTTTTTAAAATCCCATAAACCATAAATATATTCCTTGGTTCTAACAGTCAGAACTGAATCACTGAATTTATCAAAACTAAGTGCTTTTAAGTCCAAAAGTCCATTTTTTTCAGTAAATAAATAAACAGGTTTTTTATAACCAGAATTCAGTCCATAAACACCATACCCAAAATAGCTCACATTACTAAAGTCACCTTTTAAAATCATCCGTCCATTTGAGTCAATTAACCCACTATTGCCTTCTGTTGATTTCAAATGAAAAAGTTTATCTTCTTTATCATCAGAATAAGTTCTGATAAGATCAATCTCACCAAATATAGGCTTTGATCGAATTGAGCTATCAAGATCAAGTATGATTGAATAATTATTATAATCTGTTGCTATAAAATGACCTTGATGGAGGAATGCAGACTTAACATAAGCATCTAACTGAAGCTTTCCTTCTTCATCAAAAACTAGAAAACCTTTATCTGTTTTAACTTTCCATAAGTGCTCAAGCCCAGGAAATCGGAAAAATCTTGTTGCTTCAAAGTCTAAATATTCTTCAGTTGAAGCTGACCAAAACTGTCTAATTTTACTATTATTCTTCCGAATTGAAAAAACGTTATAGGCAGGTTGGTTATAATCAAATTTCCCTTCTTTTATTACAACTAATACATTTCCATTCAAATCTATTAACTTCTGATTTTCACCATCAGGTACAGCATAGCGATTTCCCTTAAACTCTATCATATCAGAATAAGAGCAGGGAATTTCAACTTTTCCTTTAGTGGAAATAACACAAAAACTCTCGCCATTGTAAGCCATGAAGTGTTTCGAATTTAAAATATCACTTCCAATCCACTTGTAATCTTCACTTACCGAGTGCCCCTTGTCATCGACTATTTTGGAAACATCATTCGACACCAATAGGTAATAACCTTTTTCTACCTCTTTAACCTGAGTATATTCACCACTAAAAAGAAGTTTAGCGTCATTACTAAAGACTTTAAAATTTTTCTCATCTTTAGAGGGTAATGATTTTTTTTCTGAAACAATTTTTCCGTCAACTACCTGATAAAAAATACTATTCTTAACCATTCCTGATGAATCTAACGGAATTGAGCCATGGCTACTAAAACCATCACCATTGTGGTATGTATGAACTTTATTATTTGACGGAGACAAGTAGTTCATAGTGAACGTAGGCTCTGAGTTGAACCATTCTAATAACTCCACTTTTGATTTTTTTATTCCGTTAAGTTGTCGGACCCTTTTACCATCAATAAAATGATAGGCGTTCTTCGTTATACCTTTTTCAGACACTTCCTCAACGACATAAAAACCATCTTTTTCCATCGGTTTTGAAGGGAGAAAAGCCGCACATCCTGACAAAATCATTAAAAATGAAAATATTAAAAAAAACCTTACCATTATTTAAATTCCTTATTAATTATTAATGTTTTAAACCACGTAATAACATCTTTTTAATTCGGGTAAACTGTCTTGATTGCTCTTGAAAACAATGAGTCATAATAATATTTTTGAGCACTGCATACGCAATGATTGAAGTCATCCTTCCCCTTTCAGATTTCTGTTACTTTTATGCGTCTTTTTTTCAAATACTTTTTGAACTAAAGCTATGAAACCATTACTAACGGCACGGCAAATTTTTGCTTTGCTGTCATGGATGCTATTCTTAACAATGCTATCACTTAAAAATTCGATTTATCGATCAAAATTAACAAAAAATTAAATGAGGTAATAAGCATATTCAACACTATATTTTCACACAGGAACCTCAAATAAGTCTAAAATAATTGATAATAAGAAACATTTTTCATCCTCTGAAACACAAAATAATGTTCAACTAACTATCCATTTTTGCCAAATACTTAATGCTCTCTTCATCTGTTCTCTCGAATGGGTGTGCATTTAGCGTTTGTCCAGTCCTACTCTCTTCTCACCGCGCATCCCAGAAAGAAAATTTCAATTCCACACTTTATACCAGGCTCCCCGTATCCCCATCCTGTAATTTTATGACATAATAACGACACTCATTTATCATGGCGTTGAGGGTTTGTGTTTCAGCGCCATTTTTCCACTACGACATTGATTGAATGCAATTAGACACGAGACTTAAGGCTGACGAGAAGTCAGCTAATACAAAGGATACACTGGATAGACGCTTCTCAGTTGCGCCCATGATGGATTGGACAACGTCCGATTATCGGGTGTTTGCACGCACCTTAACCAAGAACACCTTGCTGTACACGGAAATGGTGACCTCTGGTGCTTTGTTACATGGCCATCATCCCGAACGTTTTTTGCACTATGATGAATGTGAGCACCCTATTGCCTTGCAACTGGGCGGATCAAATGCCAAAGAATTAGGTCAATGCGCGGCAATGGCCGAGCAATTTGGTTACGATGAGGTGAATTTAAACGTTGGCTGCCCAAGTGATAGGGTGCAAAACAGTTTGATTGGCGCCTGTTTGATGGCCCATCCAGACAAAGTCAAAGACGCCATGAAAGCCATGCAAGACGCCTGTAACATTCCTGTCACCATTAAGCATCGCATTGGTTTGGACGATCAGCAAGATTACAGTGTGGTGCGCGACTTTGTCGGTGACATGGCCACCACGGGAGTGAAGACTTTTATCGTGCATGCCCGTAATGCCATTTTGCAGGGTTTGAGTCCGAAGGAGAATCGTGAGATTCCGCCACTTAAGTATCATTATGTTCATCAGTTAAAAGACGATTTTCCAGACCTTGAAATCATCATTAACGGTGGCATTAAAACCCTAGAGGAAAGCCAAACACATCTGCAAAAAGTAGACGGTGTGATGATGGGCCGTGAAGCGTACCACAATCCTTGGTTATTGAGCCAAGTGGATCAAGTCATCTATGGTAACGCCCCTATGGTGAGTGATCGCTTTGAGGCCTTAGCCGCCTTTGTTCCTTATGTGGAAACAAGGTTAGCGAAAGGCGAGCGTTTACTGCACATGACGCGACACATTTTGGGCATTTTCCAAGGCCAAGCAGGCGGTAAACAGTTCCGTCGCTACCTATCGGAAAAGGGTCATAAAGCTGACGCACAGGTTAACGTATTATTAGAGGCCATTGAATTGGTCAAACAACATCAACACAAAGGATAAGAGCAATGAGCAACAAGTTATCTCAATTAAAAGAGTTTACGACCATTGTAGCCGATACGGGTGACATCACGGCAATCAAAGACTTTTTGCCAGAAGACGCGACAACCAACCCTTCCCTAATGCTAAAAGCCGCTCAAATTCCTGAATACGCGCCTTTCCTAGAGCAAGCGGTGGCGTGGGCGAAAACACAAAGCGACGACAAAGCACAACAAATCCTAGACGCGGGCGACAAGCTTGCGGTGATTGTTGGCTGTGAGATTCTGAAATACGTACCGGGTCGCATTTCCACTGAAGTGGATGCGCGTTTGTCTTTTGATAAAGACGCCACACTGGCGAAAGCCCGTAAGCTGATCGCCCTATATGAAGAAGCCGGTGTATCACGTGACCGTGTATTGATAAAAGCGGCGTCGACTTGGGAAGGCATCAAGGCGGCAGAAGAATTGGAAAAAGAAGGCATCAATTGTAACCTGACCCTGCTGTTCTCATTCGCTCAAGCACAAGCCTGTGCCGAAGCCGGTGTTTACCTAATTTCGCCTTTCGTTGGTCGTATCCTTGATTGGTACAAAAAATCGACTGGTCAAGATTACACGGCAGAAACCGATCCGGGTGTCTTGTCGGTGACGGAAATCTACAACTACTACAAGCAACACGGCTACAAAACAGTGGTAATGGGTGCCAGCTTCCGTAACATTGGTGAGATTGAGCAGCTTGCTGGTTGCGACCGCCTAACCATCAGCCCAGCCTTGTTAGACGAATTGAAGAAAGACGAAGGCACTCTTGAGCGTAAATTGGTGCCAGCCACTGAAGTCACACCAGCACCTGCAGCCATCACGGAAGCAGAATTCCGCTGGGCAATGAACGAAGATGCCATGGCAACGGAAAAATTGTCTGAAGGCATTCGCAACTTCGCGGTTGATCAGCGCAAATTAGAAGACACCTTGTCATCTATGTTGTAAAGCTGTCTTTGCAGTAAAATCTTCTTTACTGTAAAAACCGTCTTTGTTGAAAAAAAGACGATAAAATGCGAAACGCGACTTAGGTCGCGTTTTTTGTGTTTCCCCATAACGGCTTGCCATCCATCCATGATGTTCCCTATAGTCGTTTCGACAAACCATGACGATAAACCATGACAGAGTAAAGCGATGACGGAATTTGAGAAAATGATCTCAGGACAGGCGTTCAATAGTCTGGATAACGAGTTGAGACTAAAGCGCGAAGCCGCCCGCCTCGCCTGCGCAAAATACACGGCTCATCCCAGCAAAGGCAACCTTCGTCACATTACTCGTTTATTCGCCCAATCCACACAGGCCGTCATTGAGCCCGGTTTTCAATGTGACTATGGCGGTCAAATTCATTTGGGTAAAAACGTCTACATCAATTTCCATTGCGTGATGCTCGACAGTGCTCCCATTTATATTGGTGATCAGGTATTGATTGGCCCAGCGGCACATTTTTATACGGTGGATCATCCACGAGCTGCCGCACAAAGAGCGACTGGTGAATGTGTGGCTCGGCCTATTAAGGTCGGTAATAGAGTGTGGATTGGCGGTGGCGCTAAGCTGTTACCTGGTGTGGAAATAGGCGATGATGCCATCATAGCCGCCAATGCCGTGGTGACATGCAATGTTGCACAAGGCGAACGTTATTTTGGCTAAATTGCACAAATATTAATCCATTGTTAGCATATTGGCTCGATTAAGCACAGAGTACTGAACACTTCTTCAAACTGGGTAAGCAATCAGTAATAGTAGAGGAAATCACTTTTCAGCCGCGGTTTATTTGACTATTTTCTCTATACTGAACGGAAAATATCAGGGGGGCCAAATGCAAAATTGGATCATTCTATTTATCAGCTTATTATCCATTAATCTTTATGCAGACAACCTGCAAGAAAATAATGATGATAAGCCACTTAATGTTTCGCAAGTTGCCGAATTCGACGGCATTCCTTGGGGCATTAGCTTGCTTAATGACCAATTTGCTATTGTGACCATTAAGCAAGGTGAAGCTTATAAGGTCAACCTTTCTACGGGTGAGAAACAAGCCTTGAGTAATCTGCCAAAAGTCGATAGCCGTGGCCAAGGTGGTCTATTGGATGTGGCTAAATTACCGGACGACCTTGCTGCGCATGCTTCCTTAGACAATAACTGGTTGTATTTTACTTATTCCAAATCGACGGAAAAAGGCTCAGTGACCACACTGGCAAGAGCCAAACTGGAAGGCACTCAGCTAACCAATTGGCAAGACTTATTGGTTAGTGATTCCGCCACCGACACCAGTAAGCATTATGGCGGACGTATAGCCTTTGACGACCAGCAACATGTGTTCTTTAGCATTGGCGACCGTGGTGTGCGTAAAAGCGCACAAAACTTACAAAATCACGCTGGCAGCATTATTCGTCTTAATCTGGATGGCAGCGTCCCTGCAGACAACCCCTTTGTGTCTCACGCCAATATTCGTAATGAAATCTGGAGTTATGGGCATCGCAACCCGCAAGGATTATTCTATGACCGAGACACACATACTCTTTGGTCCAATGAACATGGGCCACGTGGTGGCGACGAAATTAATCTTATCCGTCCCGGTGCCAATTATGGCTGGCCAATTGTCTCCCATGGTAAAGAATATTGGGGCCCCATTAGTGTCGGCGAAGGCACTGAAAAAGACGGCATTGATAACCCGATAAAAGTCTACATTCCTTCTATCGCACCCAGCAGCATGATTAAGTACCAAGGACGCTTATTCTCCAACTGGAATGGCGACTTTTTATCCACCGCTTTAGCACTGCGTCATCTCAATAAAATTCATATTGAGCAAGATGGGAGCACTAAGGAAACGCGATATCTGGAAGACTTGAATGAACGTTTACGTTCCATCGCGCAAGATTCAAATGGCGTACTCTATTTGGGCACCGACTCAGGTAAGTTACTGAAAGTCACAATTCAGCCCTAGAACCATCTTAAAGCTGTTCTTAAAAACACAGCTCTTAAAAACAAGTCCTTAAAACATAGTCTATAAAAATCTTATCTCGCAAAAAATAGCAAAACGCCCACCCCGATAAAGGGTGGGCGTTTTTACCCTGCACTTTTTATTCGTTCTCCTTTTATGCGCTCTCCTTTATTTTGCTCTACTTTTTATTCAAGCAAATTAATAGTAAGCCGCATAATCTTCGTATTCGTAGTCTTCTAGATCGTCCCTAATAGTGTCTTTAGACTCTCCTTGCTGAGCCTTAACTCGACGTAATCGCGATTTAATGCGACTGGCTTTGTGCTGCAATCGCTCAATTCGCTTAGACACGGTGCGACTGACTTTATCAGCGGCAATGTCGATCGCCGCCTGCAAACTCGTTTGTTTATGATCAACAATAACGTCTTGCTTTCCATCCAGTTGAACAAACACTTGACAGCGTTTGTCTTCCCCACCTTTCGGTCCATTAACATCCGATAAGGTCACTACGACACGCTTAATTCGATTAAATCGAGCGTTAAGGGCGAAACCGATGCGACGCTTAACGTAGTTTTTAAGCTCTTTGGTAAGCCTCAAACGGCGTGACTGTACTTTAATATTCATTTTTCTCTCCCATATCCTAATGTTGGATAAGTAAAGTTGAATACTCAGTCTACATAAGCAATAAATGAAGTTATAATCGAATTATAATTATTGAATATCAGATTTTTTCGAGGTATTTTTCATGATTAATTTCAAGCACCTACATTATTTTTGGGTCGTCGCCAAACAAGGTAGCATTAATAAAGCCAGTAAGATTTTACACATAACCCCGCAAACCATCAGTGGACAAATACACTTACTGGAAGATCAATTGGGTACGACTTTATTTGAAAAAGTAGGCCGCCGACTGCAACTCACAGACATGGGGCGAATGGCACTTGGTTATGCGGATGACATCTTCGCCTTAGGCGGAGAATTAGAACAAAACATGAAGGGCAAAGAGCAGGATCAGACCCAGTTCTTACAGATAGGCATTGCCGATGCGGTGCCAAAATCCATCGCTTATCGCCTGATCAAGCCAGCGCTGAATCTCGATTACCCAGTTCGAATCGTCTGCAAGGAAGATAGCCTGCCCAATCTGCTGAGCAGACTGGCTTTGCATAAGCTGGATCTTATTATTGCCGATGGCCCAATCCCTGAGAATATTGGCGTGCGAGGCTTTAATCATAAACTGGGAAAATGCGGTATTTCCTTTATGGCATCGCCATCCTTAATGGCGCAACTGGTTGGGGAATTTCCATCCTGTTTAACAGGCGCTCCCATGTTAATCCCCAGTGATGCTTCGAGTCTGCATAACCCACTTTTTCAATGGTTGGACAAGCATCAACTGCAGCCCAAAATAGCCGGAGAGTTTGATGACAGTGCCTTAATGAAAGCCTTTGGCCAAGCTGGCGTGGGTGTGTTTGGTATTCCCTCTGCGATTAGCCAAGAGGTGGCCAAGCAATTTGATGTTGAATTAGTGGGGGTTACCAATGATATTCGACAGTCTTTTTACGCCATTTCGACACAGCGCCGTTTAACCAACCCAGCCATTGTCGCCATCAACCAAGCGGCGAGAGATTGGCTAAACTGATTTTTCCGCTGACTTGGATGAAGGCTAAAAAGTCAATGCAACAACACGAAAGAGCCTGTGACGCAATGCCCTAACATGCTATCCATTTTCCAATCTCTGCAGTATCAACTTTTATTAGGACTCGCTGCTGTCGTCACCCCAGCTATCTGTTGAATCGTCGCCCCAGCTATCGCCAGAGTCATCTCCCCAGCTATCGCCAGAATCGTCACCCCAACTGTCACCTGAATCACTGTCCGGCTTGGCTTGAGAGGATTGCTCAGGAACCTGACCATCGTAAATTTCAAATTCACGATTTTGTAAGTAGATATCACGAATGAAACTGTAGCGGTCACCAATGATAAGCGACTCAGCGCTCAGTAGTCCGGCTCGTGTTTTCACTATGTCGATCGCGAATAAACCCGTTTCTTCATCCGAATTCACATCCAACAGACTGACGCCATCATCGTAAGTCAAATCCACCGCAAGACCGGCACCGTCACGCACCGTCGATGGTCCAAAGAAAGGCAACACCAAATAAGGCCCAGAAGACACCCCCCAATAGGCGAGTGTTTGTCCAAAGTCTTCATCGTATTTTTTTAGGCCCATTTCACTGGCAACATCAAAAATACCAAACCAACCCGCGGTACTGTTGATGATGAAACGCCACGTGGAGGATGCGGTTTGATCCCATTTTCCTTGCAACAAATTATTGGCGATAT
This sequence comes from Marinomonas sp. THO17, assembly GCF_040436405.1. Lineage (NCBI taxonomy): Bacteria > Pseudomonadati > Pseudomonadota > Gammaproteobacteria > Oceanospirillales > Oceanospirillaceae > Marinomonas > Marinomonas sp. THO17. The sequence continues at coordinate 754,133 of NZ_AP031575.1, forward strand.
TGCCAATCTCCCCTAAATTCGAGAAGAAGTTGCTCACACCTTTCTGTACAGGATTCGGCGTCACCGCTTTATAGCCCTTAGCAAGAGGCTTTAAAACCGCCCCATCTACCGCGTCATTAAAGCTGAACATGGCACGATTAAAGCCTTCCCATGGATCTTCCTCTGTCGCCGCCCATATTGATTGGCTAAGCAATAACAAACAACCAAACACCAACACATTGATACGATTAAGCATGTTTCATTCCTACCGATGAAAATACAGGCCAAAGACTACATTCTAGCCAATTTTTATGACACTAATTTTTTGACTTCTTGCCATTGTTTGGCAAGGCGTTTTGCCGAAATGGGCTCCAATGTTCCGACCGATTGCGCAAATAATGAAATCCGATACTCTTCTAACATCCAACGGTATTTCATGAGTTCGGGATCATACAAGGCTTTCTCATCATGGGCCTTTTTCTGTTTTGCATAAGTTTGCCATAGGCCTTCAAGCTCTGTGACAAACTGATTTTCTTTGTTTAAGTGGTTTTGAAAGCGTTCCAAGCGCACTTCAATGCCTTTGAAATAACGCGGCAATTGCCCTAGCCAATAGAGTGGCGTATTGCCAATAAAGCCAGGGTAAATAAGTTGTCCAAGCTGGAACTGAATGTCACCGTAAATGCGTGTCCAAGGCAAAGGAATATTGCCTTTCATACGCTTGGCGACGCCTTGATAAGAAGACAAGACACGATACAACTGCTCCGCCATGTCATTGGCTAGGGCAATCAAATTGCCTTTGTTGTCGGCCACACGCTCAACAAACTCATGCTTCTGGCGAGGCAAAGGACGTTGATCCAAAAACACTTTATCCAGAATGGCGTCCAGCAAATCCTCCAACAAAGATTCTTTCGGCCCCAATGGAGCGAAAATCAGCATGGACTCTTTGAGCTTAGGCAAATTCTTTTTCAAGTAGCGCACTTCCTTGTTCAAGGTCAGCTTGAGCAAGGTAATCACGCCCTTACGATGGGCTTCAATGGCCGTGCTTTGATCATCAAACATTTTCAATGCCACAGTGTCACCCTGCGACACCAGCGCAGGAAAGGCCGTCACCTTAATGCCTGCTTGCTTGATTTCTTGACGTTCTGCAATACCCTGCTCTGGCCATTCGGTGAGTCCTTCCTCTTCATGGGCCTTGGTGCCAAATTTAGCAAAACTTTCTTCTACCAGATCACTAAACTGACGTTGTAATTGCGCCAGATCTTTCCCCTGACCTAATACCTTACCACGCTCATCCACCACAGCTAAGTTGAGTGTCAAATGCGCATCCAGTTTGTCAGCATTCCATTCGTTTAAGGGAATGTCGATCAGGGTTTCGCGCTTAATCTGCAAGCTCAGTTGCTCCAGTAAATCCCCTTTTTCTTTCGATAAATTAGGGTAAATACGATCCACAAACTGAGGAATCGGTACAAAGCGACGACGCAGTACTTTCGGCAAAGCACGAATTAAAGCCTCACAACGTTCTTTGATGTAACCCGGCACTGCCCAACCCAAATCCTCAATACTCAACTGGCGTAATAAGCCCACAGGCACTTTAAGGGTCGCGCCATCCGTGGTTTTACCCGGCTCAAATTTATAATCAATAGGCAGGGCCACGCCATTTAAAGCAAAAGAATCAGGAAAGGCCATGTCATCCACCGCCACCTGCTGATTGATCAGATCCGCTTTGCTCATTAACAAGGCATCGGGGTGGGTTTTGATAAAGTGCTCAAGGCTTTTCAGATTGCGCACATTGTCAGGCAGACGCTGATCATAAAATTGGAACACGGCTTCGTCATCGACCAAGATATCGCGTTTTCTCAGCTTGGCTTCCTGGGTTTCCAAGTCGTCAATTAGGGCTTTGTTGTGACGATAAAACGCCAGCTTAGTGCGTAACTCTCCTTCCACTAAGCCCGCTCGAATGAAGATTTCCCGCGCCTCTTCCGGTTGCACATGACCATAATCCACACGGCGCTTAGGCACTATGATTAAGCCATATAAGGACACTTGTTCATTGGCCATAACACGGCCTTGATTGCGCTCAAAGTGCGGATCCAGATACTGACGCTTCACAAAAGGCCCTGCGTATTCTTCAATCCAAGCTGGATCAATGCGCGCCACCACACGGGCATAAAGCTTGCTGGTTTCCACCAGCTCAGCCGCCATCACCCATTGAGGTGGCTTTTTAAATAACATGGACCCTGGAAAGATAGACAGCTTACGAGAACGACAGCCCAACATGTCTTTGCTGTCGTCCATCTTGTTGGCCACCTGGGTAAACAAACCAGCCAACAAAGCCCGGTGAATGGCTTCGTAATTACGGGTGTGACTGGCTTTGTCTTTGAAACCCAGTTGCTTACAAGCGATCATAATTTGGCGATGTATGTCTCGCCATTCGCGCATGCGCATGAAGTTTAAAAACTGCTTACGACAGAATTGGCGTAATTGATTTTGCGATAGGGCTTGGCGCTGGGTTTCAAATCGCTCCCAAAGGTTGAGAAAAACGGCAAAGTCCGAGTCTTCGTCCTTGTCTTGCGCGTGCGCTTGATCCGACTGGGTTTTCTTATCTTGCGGACGCTCTCTTGGGTCAGCGATGGACAAAGCACTGACAATAATAGATACATCAGACAAGACACCATATCTCTCGGCAGCAATCAGAATACGACCTAATTTAGGATCAATTGGCAATTTGGCTAACTGGCGACCAATCGGCGTTAAACGATCTTTTTTCAAGGCGCCTAACTCTGTCAGAGCACGATAACCGTCGTTGATCATGCGTTTTTCTGGCATTTCCACGAAGGGGAATTGTTCTACCGCGCCCAATCTCAGATTCGCCATTTGCAAAATGACTGAGGCCAAATTGGTACGGAAAATTTCCGGATCGGTAAACTCAGGACGATTGTTAAAATCCGCTTCATCGTATAAACGAATACAAATCCCTTCCGCAACACGACCACAACGTCCTGCCCTTTGATTGGCACTGGCTTGACTGATTTTCTCGATGGGTAACTGCTGAACTTTGGAACGCACACTGTAACGACTGATGCGCGCTAAACCCGGATCAATCACATAACGAATGCCAGGAACAGTCAAAGACGTTTCCGCCACGTTAGTAGACAATACAATACGTCGTCCTGAATGGGGCTTGAAGATGCGTTGCTGCTCGCTGGCGGTCAGTCTTGCGTATAAGGGCAAGACTTCGGTAGAACGCAAATCAGCACGGCGTAAAAGGTCTGCGGTTTCACGGATTTCTCGTTCCCCCGGCAGGAACACCAAAATATCACCCGCACCGCGATAGCCTGAGTCTTTTTCTTCGGCAATTAACCACTCCACCGCATCCAAGATGCCCTGCTCCATGCTTTGATCTTCGTCCAACTCGGAATCGGCTTTGCTCAATAAGGGCTGATAACGAATTTCCACCGGATAGGTTCGGCCAGAGACTTCAATAATAGGCGCATCATCAAAGTGCTTGGAAAAACGTTCCACATCTATAGTGGCCGAGGTGACGATCACTTTTAAATCTGGGCGCACCGCCAACACTTGTTTAAGATAGCCCAACAAAAAGTCAATGTTCAAGCTGCGTTCGTGGGCTTCGTCTATGATGATGGTGTCGTATTGATAAAGACGTTTGTCTTGCTGAATTTCGGCCAACAAAATACCGTCTGTCATCAATTTAATCAGGGTGTTGTCGCTGCTTTCGTCACTAAAACGAACCTGAAAACCCACCTGTTCACCCAGTTCAACCTGCAGTTCATCACTGATGCGTTCTGCGACGCTGCGCGCTGCAAGGCGTCGTGGTTGCGTGTGACCAATCAACCCAGCTTGACCACGGCCTGCCTGCAAACACATTTTCGGTAATTGAGTGGTTTTTCCCGACCCTGTCTCACCCGCGATGATGACCACTTGATGTGCTTCAATGGCCTGGATGATTTCATCGGCTCGCGCCGCCACCGGAAGACTTTCATCGTAACGGACGTTTGGCATGGCAGCCAAACGAGCCTCATAACCTTGACGAGATTGCGCCACTAAGTCGGCTAACTCTTTGGTCAATTTATCGAACGGCAACCCGTCTTTTTGACGCTTGTCTATTTGCTCTTGCTTACGACTAATACGATGACGATCTTTGGTCATCACAAGATGATTTTGCATGGTGTCCAAACAGATTTCCTAATTGATTAGGTGTATTGAGTACGCAAAGAAAATGAAAGGCGCACTCATTCTATCGATATAGTTGCAAATTCTAACATTAATCCCTATGAAGAGGTTATAGTGAAGCAGTGCTAAACCGCTTACTTAAGGATTTCGACACCAGCAGCACTTCTCAATTCAACAAAACAAAAAGGATAATGCTATGTCTCATCAAGTATTCGAAGACAACTCTCTCACCATAGGCAATACCCCTTTGGTTCGTTTGAACCGCATTGGTAATGGCAATATTTACGCCAAGTTGGAAGCACGTAACCCAGCCTTTTCGGTAAAATGTCGCATTGGCGCCAACATGATTTGGGACGCGGAAAAGAAAGGCTTGTTGACTAAGGGCAAATCCATCGTTGAACCGTCCAGTGGCAACACTGGGATTGCCTTGTGTTTTGTGGCCGCCTCTCGCGGTTACCCTATTACCATCACCATGCCATCCAGTATGAGTTTAGAACGTCGCCAAGTAATGAAATCCTTAGGGGCCAACATTGTATTGACGGAGCCAGCCAAGGGCATGAAAGGGGCCATTGAAAAAGCACAGGAAATTGCCCAAGACGACAAGTTTGTGTTGATGCAGCAATTTGAAAATCCGGCGAATCCAGAAATCCATGAACAAACCACTGGCCCAGAAATCTGGCAAGACACCAACGGAGACATTGATGTATTTGTCGCGGGAGTCGGCACAGGCGGTACCATTACTGGCGTCAGTCGCTACATCAAACATACCCAAGGCAAAGCCATTACCAGTGTGGCAGTAGAACCCACCAGTTCCCCCGTGATCACCCAAACCCTAAATGGCGAAACACCAACCCCTGCGCCACACAAGATTCAAGGCATTGGCGCAGGCTTTGTGCCGAAAAACCTAGACCTATCTGTGGTCGACTTGGTAGAACAAGTAAGCAACGAAGACGCCATTGCCATGGCCAAACGCTTGATGCGCGAAGAAGGCATTTTATGCGGTATTTCTTGTGGGGCCGCGGTGGTTGCCGCAGAACGCTTAAACCAGCAAGCGGCTTATCAAGACAAAAAAATCGTGGTGGTATTGCCTGATTCCGGCGAGCGTTACTTATCAACCGCCCTGTTTGAAGGCGAATTCAGTGACAATGAGTTAGTGCAATAAACCCATCAATTGCACAACAGCAAGCCCCCTGTTTGAATCCTTTCAAACAGGGGGCTTGCCTTTGTTCATGATGTTTAAAACTCAAACTGCGTCACTCTGTTGTGCATAAATCTGCGCCACCACTTCGCCACCATCAAACACACACAATTCGCCTTCCTGCATTTGTTGCCAGGTTTCATCCTGTGTCAAAGGTTGTGTCGCAATCACGGTAACCACATCTTTGTCTGTGGTCACTTCTTTGAAATCCACGATGACATCTTCATCAGAAAGACTGGCTTTTTTGAATGGCGCACGACGGGTAATCCAATGCAATTTGGTGGTACAAAAGCAATAGAGTCGTTGGCCATCCGACAGCATCATGTTAAACACACCGCGCTCTTTTAATTGCGACGCCAATGCAGACAAGGTACAAGCTAGACTTTGCAGATCCGGCTCCACCTCGTCAAAACGCTTTTGCAGTTGTTCGATAATCCAACAAAAAGCCCGCTCTGAGTCTGTATTGCCTAATGGATGGGTTTTGTCGATTGCTAATTCGTGCGCCTTTTCCAATTGTCCATTATGGGCATAAGACCAGGTCTTTCCCCATAACAAGCGGCTAAAAGGGTGGGTATTGAGTAAGCAGACTTGGCCCACATTGGCCTGACGAATGTGGGTGATAACAATGTCACATTTGAGTGAAGTTTGACTCATCACTTCGGCCATATCGGAATCGGCACTGGGTCTTGGGTCATGAATGGCCCAGACATCCCCGTCTCGATACATGGCCATACCCCAACCGTCTTTATGGGGACCAGTACGGCCACCACGGGCACGCAAACCCGAAAAACTAAAACAAATATCCGTCGGCACGTTGGCACTCATGCCTAACAATTCACACATCTTGGTTTATCTTCACTCTCTTTCAATTATGTTTAGATTTACGGATACGACGATACAAGATTACGCCACCCGCTATAATGGCAAAACCACCTAGATTTAACGCAGCGTATAACATCCAATCGGTGGACGTCATTTGCTCAGCATCGTCTTCCAACGCCGCCAGCAAATCTTCGTCAGAGGCAGTTTGCTCCGTGTTTTCCTCGGCAATATTGTCACTCCCCCCTTCTACTTGCTCATCGTCGTCTTCCACCACGGACACCACGGGAGCCACAGCGACCGCCATGGCTTCACGATTTTCCGAGTTGGTTGGCGTCACCAATAAACTCGGCAAACCAGACTGCCCCTCTTGCGACACATTGGCCTTCGCCTCTCCATGACGGTCGAGATGCCATTGCGGCGTGGTGTATTCAAAACGTAACCCGGCTTGTGTCACGCCAAGCAATGTTGCTTGCACCAATAAATGATCGTCAGGGGAAATCGGCATGACTTTCTCCCAATACCCCTGACCAATTAACGGCATCTCTTCACGACGCTGCGAGCCATCCTGTTCAATGAATTCCAACATCACGCTAGAGCGCAACAAATTCAATTTCAAGTTCACAGGTTTGGCGGTTAAGGCCACCATGTCATCACTTGGTGTTGAACCGGAAAAGACAATCGCCGGATACAGGGTAAAAAATTGACTGAGCTGACGCTGGAAGGTTTGTCCATCCACCGAGCTAACCAATTCATAATTACCCGGCTCAGAAATACCTTCCAAACGCACTTTGAATTGGTTGTTGGTCATCTTCAAATCGTAACCTACAATAGGTTCTTTTTGCTCGCCATTCAGGCGATACAAGGTCTGTTCAACCTTCAACAAGTCCAATATCTGGGGATCTTGTACCAACACTCCGTCTTGGAATAAGCCAATAGAAGAAAAGATGGGTTCATTGACAAAAATTACTGGGGCAATCTTGGTGGCTTGTGCCCCCAGATCCGTTATCACACGGACGCTGCTTCGAGACAAATCCACATTCTTCACTTGCCAAATACCAGCCATAGGGTCTTGCACACTGATGAGGGTGTAATGATCTGCTGCCGACACAGCTACTTTTTCTCCTCCCACCAGAGGCAACACAGTATTATCCGGCAAAATCACTTCTGGTTGCTCACCTTTTTCATGGAACACCACCAAGGTCAGCTCATTAATCGCCTCATCCACCACAAACTGATCCCCTTCAAATGGCAATTCATCAGAGGGTGAGGCTTGTGAGAATATGCGCTCAAAGGTGTCCAGCAAATCTTGCGGCACCGCTACTTCGGTGTGGGTGGCGTTGGTTCGCAGCGACAAGTTTTCGAGCAACAATTTGTCTGTGTAGCCCGTCATGGAAATGGTGTGCAAATGAATATCAAGTGATTCAAGTTGCTGCACTAAATCATTCAGAATACGTTCACGGGAGGCTTTGTTTTCCGCTTCGTCTAAGCTGATGTCCACCATGCCATCAGTCACGAGAATCCAATGACGATCAAAACCCGGTTCTAAATCACCAGAATCCGGTGTTTCTAACAAGAGTTTTATAATGGCTTCCAGATCAGTTTTAACGTCTTGTGTAACATAGCTATTGACGTAATTGGCTACCCGCGCTTTGGTTTGTGCATTGACTGGCGCTTCTGGTACTAACACACGTGGCGCTTCACCAAACAGCCAAATGCCCAAGGTGGCTTTTTCATCCGGAGCAAGATTGGAAATAAGGCGTAACGCCTCTGAGGTCAGTTTATCCGGGTCACTGATCAACATACTACCAGAGGCATCGACTATCACACGAAATTGCGCGTCAGCATAGACAACAGGCGTTGCTAAGCCCAACCAAACCAATAACAACAGAGCACGTATTTTCAACCATTTCAAAACGCTGAACTCCTTTAATCACACTGCTGTCATCGAACCATATGGTGGCCTAACTCAAGTCATAAGGCTCCGGCATACCGTGCACCCATTTGATAATATGAGTGTCCCAGTCTTCTTCATCTACCGTATTTTCATTAACAGCATAGTGTTGAACAGTCAGCCCCTGACGGAGCATTTCTTTGTTGCTACCGACACGCAAAGGATGCCAGTTAGGCAACTCCTTGGTTTCATGCAACACACGATAACTGCATGTGTCTGGCAGCCAGTGAAACTCATCAATCTGATCTGGTGTCAGCGTAATACAACTTGGCACAATAGTCTGTCTTGTTTCGTAAACCTTGCACTGACAACTACTTACATTCAACTGATGACACGAAAGATTAGTGTAATATACTTCTTCCGTGTCTTCGTCCTGCAACTTTTGCAAACAGCATTTGCCACACCCATCGCAAATGGATTCCCATTGCTCAGAAGACATTTTTTCCAACGGCACTGTCTTCCAAAAAGGCTCGTAACGCTTTGCGATCATAACTAGTAAACAGCCTCAGTCGGCGTTTTGTATAGATCCAACAAGTAATCGTCTTTCGCAGGAGGCAATTGCAAATAAAAGCCTTGCTCACGAATGGCATCAATGACAGTTTGTGCCTCGGCGCGAGCCAATTTCTTTTCAGGTGTTAACAGCATGGTCATGGCGCTGATGCCTTTGCCAAAGCGCACCATTAAATCCTCAGGCACTTTTGACAAACCGCTTGCCTTCTCTACGTAAATATACATTTCATCGCGCTTTGAGGAGCGAAATATTTCAATAATTAATGGCTCTTTCATGATTTTCTCTTGGTTGCTTAGGCAACTCAATTGGCATTTTTAAACTTTTCTAAAATGGGCTTCACAATGACGTCTTGTCGCCAACCTGTCATGGCTGGATTCTGCCAATCCATAGCAGAACCATCAAACAAATGACGCACTATGGGATCCAGCAACTTACGCTTCATCATGGCTTCAGGGGCGATGCCTAAGGTCTCTGCACGACCTCTCACGTAGGCTTTTACCGCTTTGGTCAATTCCCCAGCCTGTGAAGGCAAAGGGGCTTCCAAAGCTTGCTGAAACTCATCCGTTGATAACTGTTTGACGATGGCCACCTTCTCCAGAATAGTATCACCGTACAATCGTTGCTGACGGCCCGTCATCTCTTCCGCATTGGACATGGCTTTGTGGTGCGTCGGCATGCTTTTCGCCAAAGCCCACAAGGTGCGATCTTTCAAAATCTGACCTTTTGGCACGTTTTCTTGTCGAGCTTGCTCATCACGCCAGATAAACAACAAACGTAACAGTGTCAAACTTTGTGGTGAGAGACGCCAAGCTGTCTTGACGCCTTGCCAGTTTTGCTCAGGATCGGCATTGAGCTGGAACTGCCATTTTAAAGATTCACAATCTTCCATGACCCATTCAAGCATTTTCTTGTCTTGCAAACGCGCCACTTGCAGCGGATAGACTTTGGCTAAATACACCACATCCAATGCGGCGTAGCGTTTTTGAGCATCGGTAAGCGGTCGCTGCGTCCAATCCGAGCGCGTCTCATCTTTGGCCACTTCAATGCGCAAGTATTCGTGAATCAGCTTCACATAACTTAATGACCATTGTGCACTGACATAAGCTTCCCCCACTTGCGTATCGTAGAAGGGGCTCGGCAAGACACCCAACAAACGATCAAACACGTCCAAATCTTCAGAGCAGGCATGAAACACCTTCATCACCGACGGGTTTACCATCAAGGCTTTCAATGGTGACCAATCGTCTATACCCAGCGGATCGATCAGTACCGCTTTCTCCCCTTCGCTGATTTGAATCAAACCTGTGATAGGGAAATAGGTGGTACGGCGAATGAATTCCGTGTCCACAGCAATAACAGGCAATTGCGCCCAATAGTCACACCAACTGGCCAAGGAGACATTATCCTCAACCCAAACAATATTTAATGTCTCTTCGAGATCATTCATTTTAGAGTGTCTTCCGTCCCTCTAACGCTAACGCCAGAGTATTGCCATCAACGTATTCCAGCTCGCCGCCCATTGGCACCCCATGAGCAATACGACTGACGTTAATGTTCAATGCTTTTAATTTCTCGGCGATGTAATGACAAGTCGCCTCACCTTCTACCGTCGAGTTGGTGGCAATAATGGCTTCTTCCACCTGATTTTTCACCACCAAGTCTTCAAGACGGTCTAAACCTAATTCTTCTGGGCCAATACCATCAATGGGGGACAAATGTCCGAGCAGCACAAAGTAACGCCCCCGATAGGCTCCCGCGGATTCAATGGCGACCACATCAGCAGGGGTTTCAACAATACACAAGCGTGTCGCATCACGCTCTGAGTCTTGACAGATTTCGCACTCTGACTCTTCCGTCAAAGTACGACAACTGCTACAACGCCCTACTTTGTCCAAAGCATCACGAAGTGCTAGCGCAAGCTTGTCGGCGCCTTGATGATCACGCTCTAAAAGATACAAGGCCATTTTCTGTGCCGAACGCGGGCCGACACCGGGCAAACAGCGCAAGGACTCAATCAATTGTGAAATCAGCGGACTAAACAAGATGTCGGCTCCTAGAAAGGCATTTTGAAACCGGGTGGTAGAGACATACCTGCGGTTGCCGCTTCCATTTTTTCTTTCTGATTTTGCTCTATGTTGCGTACCGCATCGTTGACGGCTGCGGCAATCAGGTCTTCCAACATTTCTTTGTCGTCCTCAAACAAAGAGTCATCAATGGACACGCGCTTCACATCGTGACGGCCTGTCATCACTACTTTCACCAGACCCGCACCCGCTTGGCCTTCTACTTCCATGTTGGCAATTTCTTCTTGGGCCTTTTGCATGTTTTCCTGCATTTTCTGCGCTTGGCGCATCATGTTACCCATTCCACCTTTAAACATAGTTTTGTCTCCAAATTAAGCTTTAACTTTTACCGAATCATAGACCAATTGTGCGCCCATCGCGGACGATAAGGCTTGCACAACTGGATGTGAATTCAAATGTTCAATTGCCACCTGTAGGGCTTCTGCCCGCTTACTGGCGGCAAATTCTTCTGCGGTTACCCCTTCGGTATCCTCCACAGTATCAATTATCAAAGGCACTGGCATGGCAAAAAAATCACTCAGCGCCTGTTGAATTTGTTCATAACGAACTTGGTTCAGCATGTGGCCATATTCCAATGGCACCTGCAAACGAATACCCTGATCACTGGCGTCCACCATACTGGAATTCATTAAGATGTTTTGCACCAAGCCTGTTAAAGGCAAACGTGGCGCCACCAGCCACCAGGTTTGCATGGTCAGCTCATTATAATGATTCAAGGGCGGCAATGGCATAGCCAAAGCGGGTTGCGCTATGGTGTCTGGCACTTGTGCTAAAGGCGAATCCGCCGCTTGTTCTCTCTCATCTTGTGTGGCGTTTGCTTCCGTTTCAGTTACCAGAGCCTCAACCAAATCCGCCGCGGGATTAAACGGATCTTCCACATCAGCAATGGCACGTTCTTCCGCTTCTTCTTCGTCTTCTTCCTCATCCTCGTCGACCACGTGATTCAAACTGTGTGATGTTTCCAATAAGGATTCAACTCGAGCAGAAGTGACTGGCTCTTGCTGAGCCTCTTGTGCTTTCGTTGCGGATACACTTGTTTCAGGGACGATTGTTTCAGGGACGATTATTTCAGGGGTAGAGGCCTCAGGGACATGAGCAGGCTCAGCCGATACTTCTTCTTCGGTTACCGCTAAAGGCTCTTTTTCAGCGGAAGGCTCTTCTTCGGCTGACGGCTCCCAAGGTGGACGCTCGGCGTCAGGCTGAGTCTTGTTTGAGACAATCTCTGATTGACTGTCCTTTATTTGAGTCTCTTCAGGAGCCGCTTTTACTGATGCAAGTGGTGTAGATACAGCGGACTCAGGTGTAACCGAGGCTGACCTTATCGTCGCTGAACTCAACTCAGTTTCGTCAGGTGTTTTTTTTTCTGCCGTGATGTTTTCTGCTGCGATGCTTTCTGCAGCAAAAGTTTCTGTAGGCGGTGCCTCATGACTCACCGTCATAGGTGGCGCAGGGCGAAAGGCAATCAAGCGCAACATCAACATTTCAAATCCCGCACGAGCAGAATATGCCAAATGCAGGTCACGGCGACCAATCAGCAAGCTTTGATACATCACCTGAATTTCTTCCGGATGAATGCTTTGCGCCAAGTGTTGAATGCGCGCCAAATCGCCAACTTGATCTGCTAAGGCACCCGGTACTTGCTGCTCAATCGCCACACGATGTAAGGAATCCAACAAGCTGCCACAAATGGCAGAAAAATCCGGTTGATAATCGGCCAAAGCTTCTATACGTGATAACACCTGAGCGGCATTTTTTGCGGCAACTGACGCCAATAAATCCAGTATTTGCGCCTGATTCACCAAGCCCAACATGGCAGTCACACCAGCCTCTGAAATGCCACCGTCACCAAACGCAATGGCCTGATCCGTTAAACTTAAGGCATCACGCATACTGCCATTGGCTGCTTGGCCTATTTGCCAAAGTGCAGGCTGATCAAAGGAGATTTGTTCACTGGTCAATACCGTTTGCAAATAATCTACCACGCGCTGTGGTGACATATTCTTCAAGTTAAACTGCAAACAGCGTGACAGAATGGTCACTGGAAGCTTTTGTGGATCCGTGGTGGCAAGCAAAAATTTCACATGTTCGGGTGGCTCTTCCAAGGTCTTCAATAAAGCGTTGAAAGAATGAGTAGACAACATGTGCACCTCGTCTATCAGATAGACTTTAAAGCGCCCACGGGTTGGTGCATATTGAACATTTTCTAATAGCTCACGAGTGTCTTCGACTTTAGTTCGAGACGCCGCATCCACTTCGATCAAGTCAACAAAGCGACCTTCAGCAATTTCTCGACAACTGTCACAGCTTCCGCAAGGCTCGGGTGAAATACCATTGGTCTCACAGTTTAAGCACTTTGCGAAGATACGAGCAATGGTAGTTTTGCCCACACCACGCGTACCCGTAAACAAATAAGCATGGTGCAAACGCTGCTGTCGCAAAGCGTTCACCAAAGCTTGAAGAACATGGTCTTGCCCCGCCATTTCAAGGAAGGTCTGGGGGCGCCACTTACGTGCTAAAACTTGATAACTCATTTTGAATTCTGGCTATTAGAAAGCGATTTTTCATTGTACGGCAGTCAACGCCATTGGGAAACCACTGAAACGCGAAAGAAAGCTCGGATGAGTATTTTTCATTCGCTTAACTTTGCTTAAATATCAATTGTTTGCAGTAAAGATGATACGAATAGGTGGTTCTTTAAACAAAAGGCCTACCGAATCAGTAAGCCTTGAGTAAACAACAAACGTGATATTTAAGCATTTGCCTGCTTGGCAGCACGAACCTTACGTTGACGCTCTTTTTCTGCCACCTTTTCCTGACGATGCTTTTCTACCGCATCCAATACATCGGCCCCTATGTGCTCTTCACCACGCTGACGAGCCAATTGCACTTGGCGCTCACGCTCTATAAAACGCTGACGTTGTTCATCTGTGTACTTATCAAAACAATGTACACAACTGACGCCTTGCTGATAACGCTCATCTTGCTTCTCTTCTTCGGTAATCGGCATACGACAAGCGTGACATTGATCGTACTCACCCTTCTCTAGATCGTGATTGACCGACACACGATTATCAAAAACGAAACACTCACCTTCCCACATGGTGTCTTCTTTTGGCACTTCTTCTAGATACTTAAGAATGCCACCTTCCAAGTGATACACCTCTTCAAAACCTTGCTCCAACATATAGGCCGTGGATTTCTCACAACGAATTCCACCGGTACAGAACATGGCCACTTTTTTCTGCTTTTTGGGATCCATGTTTTCAGCGACATAAGCAGGAAACTCACGAAAAGTTTCGGTTTTAGGATTGACCGCATTTTTAAAGGTACCGATTTGCACTTCGTAATCGTTACGCGTATCCACCAAAACCACATCAGGGTCTGAAATCAACTCATTCCAATCTTGTGGCTTCACATAAGTCCCCACCACACGCTTGGGGTCAATGCCCTCTACGCCCATGGTAACGATTTCTTTTTTCAGTTTTACCTTGGTACGGTAAAACGGCATGTCTTGGTCGTAAGACTCTTTATACACAATATTTTCCAAGCCGGGTTGTTGGTCCAACCAAGCCAGCATGGCATCAATGCCTTCACGACTGCCAGCAACAGTGCCATTAATACCTTCGCTGGCCAACAGCAAGGTACCACGCACGGCATTGTCTTCTAAGACACTCAATAAAGGTTCACGAAGGGATTCGTAATGGGGAAGTTCAACGAATTTATAAAGGGCACAAACGACTATGTTTGACATGATTTCTATCTCCTATGCGATCTGGAACGTAAAACCAGAGCAATTAATAACGGCGCGCATTATAGAGAGTTATGCCACATATTTCGAGCTTAGCGGGAAAAAATACCTGAATTTTAGCAAGCAATCAGCCTAGATCTGTTCCTATTTATCACTATTCCTGTTTCTCTTTCTACTGATCTGGATCGACAAACTGCCCGGTAGAATTATTGACACGAAACCAACCGGCTATACTGTGGCGAGTGCGCTTAGCTGGCAAGACTTGATGCGGAAAGGCTTCGCTGAGAAAGATGGCCAACCTACCTTGTTGAGGCAAAAAACGCCCTAACTCATGCTCAGAGTCGCGCTCATCATACAAAACCAACTCACCGCCGTCTTGTTGTTGCCAATCTTGATTCAAATACAAGACAGTCGATAAGACGCGATTGCTGCGCCCGTGGAAAGCATCCACATGCTTTTCGTAAAACGCCCCTGCCTCATAACGAGCAAAATGCGCTTCATAATCAAACAAGCCCAAAAACAAACGACGGTTCAAGGCTAGGCGCAAGGCTTCCATTGCGTTAAGAAAATCTCGACGAATGGGCCGATCCCCATCAATCCATTGAATGGTATCGCGACGAGCGTTCAAGCTCAGCTGATGATCTTGCTGACGACCAATCCCAGCTTGCAACATGTTGGTAGACTCAATACCCTGCGCTTCAGCCATCAAGGCTTGTATGAACTCACTGGAAAAAACATTATCTTGCACACTCCAGCCCTGACGTTGCAAATCCGTCAAGATATCAGTAAATACCTCTTCTCGTTCAAATAAGGACATGGCGCTTTCGTGGTAATGAGTTGCAGCGGATAAAGTTTCTCGGGGCATGGATTAATCACTTTCAAACAGGCAAAATGGCCAATCGCCCTATGATACGTTAGCAAAGCCATTAACACACCCAAATTTGTTTGCCATGAGTCAAGCTTTTCAACTTCGTGATTATCAAGTACAAGCCGTGGATGCGGCGCTGACGCATTTTCGTCACTCAGACGACCCTGCTGTCATTGTACTACCAACCGGCGCGGGCAAGAGCTTGGTGATTGCCGAACTCAGTCGCTTAGCCAAAGGCCGTGTTATCTGCCTGGCGCACGTAAAAGAACTGGTGGAACAAAACCACGCCAAATTTATCGCCACAGGGCAAAGGGCTGGTATTTATTCTGCGGGGCTCAACCAAAAAGTCAGCGACGACAAAACCGTGTTTGCTAGCATTCAATCTTTATCAGCCAATTTGGATGCCTTTGATCAGCCCGTCAGCTTGGTCATAGTGGACGAGTGCCATCGAATTGGCATGGACGACAAAGGACAATATTTAACAAGCTTGGCGCATTTTCAAAGACTCAACCCCAAGGTCAAAATTCTCGGTTTAACCGCCACGCCTTATCGTCTTGGCAGTGGCTGGATTTATCACAAACATTACCACGGTTATACGCGCCCGATAGACAAGCCCTTTTTTACACACTGTATTTACGAACTGCCCCTGCAACACATGGTGAAACAGGGGTATTTAACACCGCCTATCCACTTTGACGCGGCCATTGCCCATTACGACTTTAGCTTGCTTACAGAAAGTCTGGATGGCGAGCAGAGTAGTGATGACATCGCTCTCAACGAACTGATACACAAATACCCTCGGGTTACCCAAGCCATTTGCGAGCAAATCTTACAACTCAGTACAGATCGACAAGGGGTGATGATATTCGCGGCCACCATTGACCATGCTGAAGAAATTCTAGGCTATTTACCTGCCGAACAAAGCGCTCTGGTAACAGGCAAAACCAAACAAAAGCAACGAGATCAACTGATACAAGCCTTCAAAGCCAGACAAATAAAGTATCTGGTGAATGTGTCTGTGCTCACCACAGGGTTTGATGCCCCTCATGTGGATGTGATCGCCATTTTGCGCCCCACTCAATCCATCAGCCTGTTCCAACAAATTGTCGGACGTGGTCTACGCCTAAGCCCAGGTAAAAAAGATTGCTTGGTATTGGATTACACCAACAATGGTTACAACATTTTCCAACCGGAAATTGGCGACAAGCGTCCTACTAATGATTCGGTTGCCGTGCAAATCCATTGCCCTGAATGCGATTTTGCCAACACCTTCTGGGGACGAAAAGACAGTGAAGGCAATATCATTGAACATTTTGGTCGTCGCTGTCATGGCTTACTCGACACCCCAGATGGTGAACAAGAATGCCAATATCGCTTTAAGTTCAAACGCTGCCCGCATTGCAATGAAGAAAACGACATCGCGGCTCGTCAGTGCCAACATTGTGGTGAAAAACTGCTCGATGCGGACGATATGTTAAGAAGTGCACTGAATCTAAAAGACAACAAGGTACTACGTTGCGCTGGCATCACGCCAGAAATCAATCGCAATGACAACAGCCTCAAAATCACCTATCACGATGAAGACGGTCTTACCCTAGCGGAAACCTTCAAATTTCAATATAAGAAATCACGTCAATCTTTCAATGAGCTGTTTGCGCGCCGCATTGCCAGCGGCAGCCAAATCATAGAATTTGATAAAGCAGAACAAGTAGAAGCCTTTTTTGACTACTTGCCCACGCCCGATTTCGTCATCGCCAAAAAGAAAAAACAGCATTGGCAAGTGACCGAACGCTTATTTGATTACCAAGGACCCTATCGAAAAGCCAATCAGCTTAATTAATGCAAAGCCAATCAAGGCCACTCTCTATGCAACAAAAGCCAATCAGCTTAATTGATGCAAAGCCAATCAAGGCCACTCTCTATTCAACAAAAGCCAATCAGCTTAACTGATGCAAAGCCAATCAATTGGGTTAGCAAAATAACTTGCCAATCAAGGCCACTTTAGCCCGCCACTTTTCGGGCGGCATTTTGATAAGACACTTGGAAGGGTAAATTAAGACTTGTGATTCGATCTAAGGCGGCTTGGCCCAGTTGACCTTTTGGCAGACTTTCCAATAACACAAACCAATAATTCGCCACCATGTTTTGTGCAAAAATATGAGCCGTTTTATCATCCACCCCCACTTGCAAGAAGCGTTTCACAATACCATCGGTAATCACACTAATTTGCTTAGTATGAAACCCGCCCGTCACCACACTGTCCAGCAAAACTTCGCGGGTGAATTCCGCATACTCATCGTAAAAAGAAAACAGCACTTGCGCCATTTGCGTTAAGTAGTCAATGGGCGAAATGCAAGTCGATTGCGCTTGCGCACCCGCACGCAACGCTGCATCCATCTCATCAAAAAAGATGTCTTTGACCAGGGCCAATTTGTCGGGAAAATGAACGAACAAGGTACCCACAGCAATGCCAGCTTGCTGACTTAAATATCGGGTACTGGTGGCAGCAATGCCTTGAGAAAGAAAAGCCTGCTTGGCAATGGCTTTGATTTTGGAACGGGTTTGCTGTTTTTGTTGCTGACGAAGACTCACTGGATCATGCCCTTCAATGAATGACTCAACAAGCCTAGCTTATCTGATATTTAATGACGAGCAGATTTTCACTTATCAAACAGGATTAACGCACAGTATTTACCCTAGGTAAATTGATGCGTTCTAAGCGAACCTGCAAATCCTCCATAAAGGACTCAACTCGCTCTGCATTAACACCATAATCACCACGCCCCACACGAGAACAAGAGCGTATATCGATTCTTACCTCGCCATCCTCCATTTGCAGAATACGAATCGCCACATCATCACGGAAACCAAAAAT
Source organism: Marinomonas sp. THO17 (assembly GCF_040436405.1). Classification (NCBI taxonomy): domain Bacteria; kingdom Pseudomonadati; phylum Pseudomonadota; class Gammaproteobacteria; order Oceanospirillales; family Oceanospirillaceae; genus Marinomonas; species Marinomonas sp. THO17. The sequence goes on from NZ_AP031575.1 coordinate 772,360, forward strand.
TGGCGTACGTGCTGTTGCCTCAATCATACCCGCGGCGGGGTATTTGGCGACCACTTCCCAACCACGATCAGACACCATATCAGCGACGATAAAATACACCTGATCTTTGCTCTGATCAGTAAAAACAGGCTTAACATTTGGGTAGTATTTCTTCTGAATAGGTGCCCAATCAAGGTTGTAAGCAAGGTCATTTTCGTTGGAGCTGCGGATGAAATTTACGTTAATGAAGGAGGGAGGCATTTGGGTGTCTGTGGTAATGTCGTTAATGTGAGGCAGATCTGAACGTTTAAGGTAAAAACCAATCCACATGAAGCTGTATACCAGCGAGACCGTCAAGACCAAACAAAAAAAGCGCTGGGTGCCTACGTTTCTCTCTTTACGACAAGCGACTAAGGAAACAATCGCCAAAACAGACAACACCAAAGAAGCGTAAACACTGTCACGCAGCATGGAGAACCCCGTTATGGGCTCAAAAATTCCCACCCTTACACCAGCGATTGACACAAATGCCATACAACCAACTAGCATCAGAAGGATATATAGCACTGGAGAGATATAACGACTCATAAATAACTCTGGAACATTAAATTAATATCTCACACCTTAGCGCGCGAATGAGACAAGGAACAGCAAGAAAATACAGCTTCCAATTCATTCCTCTGTATTTGCATATTTTCTATCAAGCTTTCTTAAAGAAAGTGTAAATTTCCTTATACAGTATTAACTTAACCACTACAAAGATGGCATTGCAAGCACACTTTTTAGCATTTTCAATAACCAAATCGCTCACTTTTATCTGCGCTTGTCAACTTAGCCCCCATCCCAAAGAGCCTCTATATTAAGATAGACAAAACCATCAAAAACCTCATAATAACGCAGCGCTTCAAATCGGTAAGCTTATTCATGAAACCACTTTTTCCATTTCACGGGGTGGATCGCCTCAGGCAAGATTGCCAAGCGAACGCTATGCGACCTTTTATTGCACATGGTGCCAATGCAATTCGCTGCCCATCCTGCCTAATGACAGAATCCGCCTGTTTCTGTGATAAAAGAAAAGCTATTGAATCCCCTGTGGAATTTATTTTGCTGTATCACAGAGATGAAATTCACAAACCAACCAACAGTGGCCGCTTAATCGCTGATCTCTTCCCACAACACACGCAGGCATTTTTGTGGCACAGAACCGAGCCAGAACAGGCTTTATTGGATCTATTGGACGCGAGACAGCACAGCATCAGCCTGCTCTTCCCCAATACCAACACGGCACAACAGCAAGGCAGAACGCCACGCCTAATAGCAGACATTCAAGATCCAACACAGCAACCCCATACTTTTGTATTGCTCGATGGCACCTGGAAGCAAGCCAGCAAAATGTTTCATCAAAGTCTATGGTTACACAAGATACCGCATTTTGAAATTCAGCAAGCCGCGCAACGCTCTTTCCTGGTTCGTCATGCCAAACACGAAAAGCAATTTGCCACTGCCGAAATCACCGCCATGTTACTACACAATCTTGGATACGAAGACCAAAGCTTAAGGTTATTAAACTATTACCAAGTTTTTAACCAAGCTTGTTTAAGAAGCCGCAAACGCGGCAATGAAAATGAATAAACATACAGGATGCCACCCTGAAAAAATGTAATTAAATTACAAAACCTGCATCATCAGCTGACTATTTTTCAACCAAAAAATCTGTCTCAACTATTTCTCATCAGTAAAGTAGCCCAACCATTTGAGTGGAATTGCACGGCTTGTTTTTTCTTTTTACCGATCAAAATGGGGCCATTGTCCAAGAACAAAAAGGCTTTCCAAGTGCGCTTAAAAACGCCCCAATTTAATTCAAAAATCAGCTCATTGTGACAACAAAAGTACACCTTGGTGTCTTCCCCCCAATGGCCACAATGGGACAATACTTCCACTGGCAATTCTGCAACCTCACTGTCCCACACTTTTTCCCACTGAACCTTATTCATTTCAAGGCCTTCTAATGTTTTATTCGGCCAATCCTGTTCCGTAAAATGCTCCGGATGTAAATGCTCCTGGCTAATATAATCGCGCCAAATTTGCTCTGCTTTTGACTCAGTTAAGTAGTGGATTTGCGCCAAATCTTCAGGCTGCACCTTGGGGTCCTGACGATGAAAAATCCAACGTTTGGGAAACTGAGATAATGCTTGGTACAAGACAAGATTCCTTACAAAAATAAATAGATGAAATAAACTAAACAATCAGGTGAAAAAGGATCGTTTGTTCAATTACTCGAGCTTCACTAATATTAGTCTTGTTGTAATAAAACAACATTTTTATCACCTACATTCCATTGGGAATGTTTAATCAAACATAGGAGAATAGTATGGACTCTCAAAAACAATACGAAGCACTGCTTGCTCAATGGGGCTACAAAGACACCACTGTGGAAGATTACGCTCGTCGCCAAAAACGTGCTCGTCAAGCCAAAGCGCTTGTTGCCTTTTTTAAAGCCACAGTTGCTTCTATCAAAAAAGTCAGCCTGCGTTCACACACCCTAAGCCAAGCTAACTAATAGCCGCTTAGGTTAACACCCGTATAAAAAACGCCACTAGCGTAGAATTATACCTTAGATATTTTCTCTTAAGGGGAGAAAAATAATAACACCCCCTCCCTTCCTTTCTGCTTAATAGCTTCATTCACCCTCTTCATATCAATAACGCCTTGTTATTTCTGCAAACCTTGCTTGCAAAGGCTTCCTTCATCACCAGCAAATTCGTTATTATCAAACCACATTCATCACTTCATATGTTGTTTTATGACTTACTCTTACAAGGCTGTTTTATTTGACTGCGACGGTGTGATCGTCGATACGGAAAACCTTTCAAACAATCTATTGCGCGCCATGCTGAAGGAACAAGGCTTAGTATTAGATGACCAAACCCTGCACGACCAATTCACTGGTTTTACCAATCAGGAAAACCTTCGTAATGCCGAAGCCATGCTAGGCAAAGCCTTACCGGCCAATTTCGATCAAGATTATCGCAAAAAATTTCAAGCCTTAATGGATGAAACCTTAGAACCCATTCAAGGGGTGCCAGAACTACTCAATAAAATTCAAGTCCCCATTGCCATGGCGACCAACGCCAGACGGCAAGAAATGAACTTCAAACTCAATAAGATTGACTTAGCAGAACGCTTTAAAATACGTTTTTGTGTAGAGGACGTTGACCACGGCAAGCCTGCTCCAGACTTGTATTTAAAAGCCGCTGCGGCAGTGGGCGTCGCACCAAAAGACTGTATTGTGGTTGAAGATTCTGTTGCTGGAATTCGCGCCGGGTGCGCCGCAGGTATGCGAGTGTTTGCTTTCAGTGAAACCGTACCTGCCGACCTGCAACTGGCCGCCGGCGCCACCGAGGTATTTGATACCATGCAGCAACTGGAAGCCTTACTTAATCTTAGTTAAGGCTTCCAGCTGTTAGCGATGGTATGTCTTAAGTAAATAGCACTCACTCAGCACATAGATTTGCCAGCAATGTATCTACTATTTATTCGCACCGCTTATTAATTTGATACGGCTTGCAACTGCTTAAGCAGACTCTTGGGCAATTCTTTGATTACTAGCGTGCCTGAATCAGCATCAAACTCAATGGACTCACCTAATAAGTCACTGTCAAAGCTCAAGGTCAAGGCACGTGAGCTGCCCGATAAGCGAGTTAGCTTTTTCAATGCGGCCTTCTCAACGAAGATTTCCTTCTCCATTTTAAAGCTGTCGGAATCGGCAATTTCTAAAAATTTATTCGCTTGCTCTATGGAGAAGCGGGATTCCACTTGCGAGGCAATTTCTTTAATCTCCAAAGGCTCGCGCTCTTCTGCTTTCGATTGACAATGCTCAGACACCACTTTCTTAAAGGCATTCGCTTGTTTTGGTGGAATGCCTTCTGCCTGACAAAAGGCCGACGTCAAATCCACCAGCTTACGGGTTTCCTTGGCCGCTGCTTTGGGTTCATCGCAACCAATGAAATGGGTGAAGTACTCACTTTCAAACTTAGGTGCGCGACCAAAGCGAAAGGCAATATAGCGCCCTTCGTCACGCGATTGCCAAGCGGTCAGATTAATGCGCAGCGCCATGTGCAGTTTTTCCATCTCAATTTGCTCAATCTGCGACAGACTCAAATCCGCATTTAAACCAATACCTTGCTTGCGCTTTAGCATCACTATGTACAAAAAATGCGTGTCATGCAGCTCATAATGGTTAAACCACAACAAGCCCCCTTCCGCCTCTTCTACTGGCTCCAAATGCCTCAAGTACTCCGCCGCACAATCTTTGGTGAAGGCGGCAAAGTCAGCAAAATCATTGTCTTTAAAGTGTTTATACAAAAGGCTCGGCAACTGTGAACCTTCCTCACTGCCCTGCGGATTGGCAAAACGCCCAGTATTCATGCCTGAACGATTGAATAAATTGGTCACCTGTGCCGACAAGGCCTCAGCTTGGCCGTCTATGGGATTTTCATTTGGTCGCGCAATCAAAATGGCCTTGCGCTCCCCTTCGTGCTTTTGAATCTCATGCACAATTAAGTTGCTAATAGACACCAGCTACCTCTTACGTTTAATATGATTGTTTGATGATTTTTTCATTGAACCTGTAACACCTTAATTAACAAAGAATTTTTCCATAATACAAGCGCCATGATAAAACCTAAAGCCACAAAAAAAGAGACACGAAAAGAACTCGAGTCCATGGTCGAGGAATTTATCAGAGCCAAAGGAAAAATTCAGCAAGTCGATATGGGCGAATCCGGCTTGGTTGATGGTAAGTATAACACGAGTCATATTGGCTTTAATGAGCCAAAGCAAGAACGTACTCCCCTTAACCACGTGGTGGCTGCCATCCAACAGAAAAAACAACAAAAGACCTCACCAAACAGCACCAAGTCTGGTAAGGCCAAGCCGAAGAAAAAGATCATTTACGACGATTTTGGCGAACCTTTGCGCTGGGTTTGGGAAGATGAGTAAAAAACAAGAAAGCCAGTTAAGCCTTTTGTGTTTCCACTGTCTTATTGCCATAATGCAAGCCATAGCAGATTCCAAAAAGGAGAGAATATGTCGATTCGTTACCTACACGCCATGATTCGTACCGATAAACCAGAGGAAAGCCACACCTTCTACACTCAAGGCTTAGGGCTCATCCAAACACGCCGTATGGACAGTGAAAAGGGCCAGTTTTCATTGATCTATTATGCTAGTGAGGAAGGTGCCCCAGAAATCGAGCTGACACACAACTGGGACGACAGAAGCTACTCAGGCGGCGACCAATTTGGTCACCTGGCTTTTCAAGTGGACGACATTTATCAGGTATGTGAAAACCTACAAAACATGGGCGTGACCATTCTGCGTCCACCTCGTGATGGTCACATGGCCTTCATTAAAGACCCCAATAATATTTCCATTGAACTTCTACAAAAGGGTGAATCCTTAGCACCAGCAGAACCTTGGGCGTCTATGGAAAATACGGGCAGTTGGTAGACAAGAAGCAGCCAGACATCCAATCTGCCACTCTAGACACTCTAAACGTCTAAGAAAAGAAAAAAAGAAAAGGAAGTCAAAGAAAAGACGGCATTTGTCGTCTTTTTTATTACACAAGATTACAAAATATTTTTTTTATCAAAAGATTGATACAAAAAGCGTCTAGAGACGTACCTTTTTTTAAATTACTCTAAATAGTAAGAAGTATTAAGAGTTGTGGTTTTATGAAGAAGTCAATCATCCACATCAGCATAGCAAGCTATATACTTGCCTTTAGTCATTTGGCAGCGGCTGAAAGCCTGTACGCGTCGAATGTTAAGGCACGTCTTGCTGACGCTGATCGTGATGGCGTGATTGACGCACGTGACTTGTGCCCAGACACAGTACAAGGGGCCGCGATAGACAATTATGGTTGTCCCGCACAAACGTCCAAGCTCTTGTCCATTGAATTGAATATCTTATTCGATTCAGGCAAAGCCAATATAAAACCCAAGTTTTACTCTGAACTTACAGAATTAGCGACCTTCTTGCGTAAACACCCTAACAGTAATGTGGTCATTGAAGGTCACACAGACAGCTTAGGTTCTGCTGAATCGAACCGAGTGTTATCACAAAAACGCGCTTCTGCCATTGCTGACGTATTAATCGACAGCTTTCGTATTGCAGCAGATCGCGTAAAAGGTGTCGGCTACGGCGAAACTCGCCCTATCGCCACCAACGACACGGCCGAAGGCCGTAGTCAAAACCGCCGAGTTGTGGCAGAAGTATTTGCGAAAGAGCAATTTGCCAATCAACGCTGGACCATTTACAGCGTTGAACAAAGCGCTAATAACGCTTACAACAGCAACAACTAAGCCTTTTCAGATTTGGGCTTAACCTGTTGCCTATTCCCTTTTAGTATCTTTATCGGGGCTGTCTAACAGCCCCGTTTTTTTGTTTGCAAAGTGTGTTTAATGGCGCATTTGATCCATTCTAACACGCCTATAACAGCAGATTTGCCAAACAAACAAGCCCTCAAAAGCATTGAGACATAAAGGGTTTTAGCCTATTCTTTAATGCGTTTTATCTTGAAATAACTGTTTCATGGACAAGGATAAACATCCTAAGACGCCATATGGTCACACCAAAACGCCCACGCACCATTCAAATCTTCTTACCAAGCGGCGATCCTTCCGGCATTCGCATTGCCGAACAAACCACCTCTATTATTCGCGTTGTCGAAGTGCCACGCAGTGATCTAGCGGATTTTCTTAAGATGCCAGAAGCACAACAGGTTGCTTTGTACTTCTTAGTATCGGGAGATACGAAAGACGAAGTCTACATAGGTCAATCGGGCGATGTGAGAACGAGGCTGATGCAACACCACAAAGAAGCAGCAAAAGACTGGGAACGAGCCTTGGTGGTGATTTCTCTAACTAATAACCTAACGCAAACCCATGTACTCTATTTGGAGTCCTTATCCATCGAGAAAGCCAAACATTGCCAGCGTTATGAACTACTCAATAGTAACAAGGGACAAAAGCCCCATACGCCGATTCCACTTAAAGCCGACTGCGACGAAATACACCTGATCGGCAGCCTACTGCTCGCCACATTAGGCTACCCTATTTTCGAACCCTTAACCGAGCAAACAAGCTTAGCAACCACTCCAGTATTTCACTGCAACCGCGCAGGCGTAAACGCCAAAGGCATGTACACCAACGAAGGCATGGTGGTGCTCAAAGGCTCTTCTGCCCCTATGTCCACTCAGCGCAAAACGGAACAACGCTTTTACGACAAACGCGACGAGCTGATTGCCAAAGGCATTATTTCAGTAGAAAACGAGCGTTTTGTTTTTCAGCGAGATTACTTATTTCAAACCCCCAGTGGTGCGTCTATGTTTTTACTGCTCGCCTCGTCCAATGGCTGGGTAGATTGGAAAACCGAAAACGGTGTCACCTTGCATGATCATCAGGGAAGGGATTTAGAAACAAAGGTGCAAAAAACCTAACAATAACAATATCGGTTAAGTGTACAATAAGGCGCATCATGACAAACAATTGCCGTTTTTCGGGCATAGATTTTAAGCAATTCCTCCTAGAAAATAGACAAACACCTTTTAAAAAAGAACACCAGAGATCAATCAATGGCCAAGCAAACAGCAAGTAAAAAAGAAATGGGATTTGAAGAGTCCCTATGGGACGCCGCCAACAAACTGCGTGGCAGTGTCGAGTCATCCGAATACAAACACATTGTACTCAGCCTGATCTTCTTAAAGTTCATCAGTGACAAATTCGAGACACAGCGCCAAACCTTAATCGACGAAGGTATGGGCGATTACGTCGATATGGTCGAATTCTACGCCAAAGACAATGTGTTTTACCTAGCCGAAGAATCACGTTGGACTTTTATTCAACAACACGCCAAGCAAGACGACATCGCTATCAAAATCGATACCGCACTGCATACCGTCGAGAAAAACAACGCCTCTCTAAAAGGCGCACTACCAGACAACTATTTCTCTCGTTTAGGTTTAGACGTCAGTAAATTATCCGCACTCATCGACACCATCAACAACATCGACACCATTGCGAACCAATGTCACATGACAGAAGAAGACCTCGTCGGTCGTGTATACGAATACTTTTTAGGTAAGTTTGCCGCCAGTGAAGGTAAAGGCGGTGGCGAGTTCTATACGCCAAAATCCGTGGTCTCTTTAATCGCTGAAATGATCGAACCCTACAAAGGCAAAATCTACGACCCTTGTTGTGGCTCTGGTGGTATGTTCGTACAGTCTCTAAAGTTTATCGACAGCCACAACGGCAACAAAAAAGACATTTCTATCTACGGCCAAGAATACACCAGCACCACCCACAAACTGGCGAAAATGAACCTTGCCGTGCGTGGTATTTCAGGCAACTTAGGCGACGTCGCGGGAGACAGTTTCTTTAGAGACCAACACCCAGATTTGAAGGCCGACTTCATTATGGCTAACCCGCCGTTTAACCAAAAGCAATGGCGCGCCGACAACGAACTGGTCGATGACCCACGTTGGACAGGCTACGAGGTGCCACCAACAGGCAACGCCAACTACGCATGGATCATGCACATGATCTCAAAGCTTAGCGAAAACGGCACAGCGGGCTTTGTCTTGGCGAACGGCTCCATGAGTTCCAACACAGGGGGTGAAGGCGCCATTCGCCAGAAAATCATCGAAAACGACCTCGTCGACTGCATGATCGCCCTGCCCGGCCAACTCTTTTACACCACGCAAATTCCTGTGTGTTTGTGGTTTTTGACAAAAAATAAAAGCGGCACCAACAAAGAACAACACCTAAGAAATCGCCAAGGCGAAACCCTCTTTATCGACGCCCGTGAAATGGGCACTATGATTAGCCGAGTACACAAAGAACTGACCGCAGAAGACATCGCCAAAATCGCCGATACTTACCACGCTTGGCGCTCGGAAACCTCTGAACCTCATCAACTTGATTCCGCATCCAGCACGTCGCAATCTAGCCCTTACAAAGACATCTCAGGCTACTGCAAATCCGCCACTCTCGACGAAATAAAAGCCAACGACTATGTGCTCACTCCGGGTCGTTACGTAGGCGCAGCAGAGCTAGAGGACGACGGCATCCCGTTTGAAGTCAAAATGACAGAACTTAGCCAAACCCTTTATCAGCAAATGGAACAAGCGGAAGCCCTCGACAACGCCATTCGAGAAAACTTAGCCATGCTGGGTTACGGCCCGTCATCAAAAGCATCAGGGAATTGATGGAGCAACAAATGACAACAGACCTAACAAGGGATTCAGCCGAACCTAGCCAGCAGCCGCTCCTCAGCGAGATAAGACAGATCCTTGAGCAAGCTCGTCACCAAGTTAAGCAAACGGTGAACAGTGCGATGGTGCAAGCCTATTGGCAAATTGGCCGCTTAATTATTGAAGACGAGCAACAAGGCAACACTCGTGCAGAATACGGCAAGGCTCAGCTTAAACAACTCTCCTCCCAACTGACCGCAGAGTTTGGTAAAGGCTTCGACGTAACGAACTTGCGCAATATGCGCCGTTTCTACTTAGCATTTGAAAAACGAGAGACAGTGTCTCTCGAATTGAGTTGGTCGCATTACAACCTTTTAGCACGGATTGAAAACGAGAATGCGCGACTTTGGTATCAAGCAGAAGCATCACAACAAAATTGGAGTGTTCGAGCATTAGAGCGCCAAATAGGCACCCTCTATTACGAACGCCTGCTCGCCAGTAAAGAAAAGCAGCCCGTAGAGCAAGAAGCCAATAGCAAAACCCAACCGCTCGCTGAAACAGCACAAGACTATTTACGTGACCCTTATATTCTCGACTTTCTCAATTTGGAACAGGGTCAATATCAAGAGTCCGATTTAGAGCAAGGTATCATCAATAACCTACAAAAATTTCTCTTAGAACTTGGCAAAGGCTTTGCGTTTGTTGAACGCCAACAACGCATCATGACAGACGACGGCGACTACTTTATCGACTTAGTCTTTTACAACTTCCATCTAAAATGCTTTGTGCTGATCGACCTAAAACTCAATAAATTAAGCCATCAAGATGTAGGCCAAATGGACATGTATGTTCGTATGTACGAAGAACAAAAACGCAGTAAAGACGACAACCCCACCATAGGTTTAATCTTATGTTCCGAGCATAACCGCACCGTCGCCAAGTATTCCGTGCTGAACGACAACCAACAATTGTTCGCCTCTACCTATAAAACTCAACTGCCCAGTGAAGAAGAACTGCGTATCGAACTGGAACGCGAACGAACACTGGTACAGCAACAGCTAGAACAACAGCGTAAGGAGAAATTGGGTGAGTGAATTAACACACGAAATCTTGGAGGTATTAGGTCTTGGCCAATAACTGGGAAGAACAAACAATCGAACAGCTTCAAGCTCCTAAAAAAGGAGCTATTGCAATGGGACCTTTCGGGTCAAGAATTAAAGCTGAAAATTTTGTTAATACAGGTATTCCTATTATAAAAGGTGCTCAATTACACGGTACATTCTTGAATGATGTGTCATTCGATTTCCTTACTCAAGAAAAAGCTGATGAATTAGGTAGTTCTAAAGCATACCGAGGAGATATTGTCATAACTCATCGTGGCACAATTGGACAAGTAAGTGTTATTCCATATAACTCTTCATATGAGACTTATATAGTGTCTCAAAGTCAATTGAAGGTTTCGTTGAATACGGAATTAATAAACCCATATTTTGCAGCATATTTTCTAAATTCACATCTAGGACAACATCGACTGCTGGCGAATTCTTCGCAAGTTGGGGTTCCAGCTATAGCAAAAGCATCTACCTCGGTAAAACAAATACTGATTCCTGTTCCTGAGTTAGATTTACAAAACAAGATAGTTAAAAACCTTTTATCCATTGACAACAAAATCGAACTCAATCGCCAAACCAACCAAACCCTAGAACAAATGGCGCAGGCGTTATTTAAAAGCTGGTTTGTGGATTTTGATCCTGTGATCGACAACGCCCTTGCAGCAGGTAACGCCCTACCCGACGCGCTGCAAAAAAGAGCACTTATTCGAAAAGAAATGCGGACTCATTACAAAGAAAAGACTCAACAGCTTGACGGTTTTCACCCTCTGCCCGACGGCCTCCCACAAGAAATACGCGCATTGTTTCCAAGTGAATTTGAACAAACCGACGAGCCAAGCATGGGGATTGAAGGCTGGATACCGAAGGGGTGGAAGGTCAAGCTATTAAGTGAAATAACAACTGAGCTTCGTAGAGGTATTTCACCAAAATACGTTGAAGAAGGTGGGGTACAAGTAATAAATCAAAAATGTATTCGAAACCATGAAATTAACTTTTCGCTTTGTAGACGGAATAATCCTGAATTAAAGAAGGTTACTGGAAAGGAATTACAGCTGGGAGATGTACTAGTTAATTCAACTGGAGTAGGAACTCTAGGTCGAGTAGCTCAGGTTAACTATTTACCCGAAAGTACAGTTGTAGATTCACATGTTACTGTTGTTCGTCCAGATTTTCTTATATACCCAAGATATACATTTGGCCAATTAATGTTAACAAATGAACACCGTATAGAAACGCTAGGAGAAGGAAGTACAGGGCAGACCGAACTAAGCAGAAAAATATTGGGAGAGCTAAAAGTTGTTCTTCCGCCAACAAATTTGACTTATGTAATTGAAGAAACTTTTAAATCATTTGTTGATAAACAAACAAGCAACTACATTCAAGCATCTTCACTTGAAAAGTTAAGAGACACCCTTCTCCCCAAACTTATCTCGGGAGAGATCACTATTCCAACATCAGAACAGAGCAAGCATTAGGCATAAGTCAACGCAGCACAAGGCAGTCACATGAAATTTACAGAAGCACAGTTAGAAGCGGCGATTGTTGAGTTATTGGGGACGCAATGCTAAAGATATTCTGTAACCTCACCCTAAAAAGGAATTTAGTTAATGGATAAAATTGAAATTTACCAAAATGAAGACGGTGGATTGGTCTTACCGGTTGCGATCAATGCCGAAACCGTATGGCTGTCTCAGGCACAAATGATCTTATTGTTTGGTCGAGATAAGTCCGTCATATCGCGGCATATCAACAATGTGTTCAAAGAAGGTGAACTTGAACGAGGCGCAGTTGTTGCAAAATATGCAACAACTGCCGAAGATGGAAAAACCTATCAAGTAGAACATTATAATCTGGATGTCATTATATCTGTTGGCTACCGCGTCAAATCACAGCAAGGAGTACGCTTCCGCCAATGGGCTACAACTCGCTTAAAAGACTATTTAATCAAAGGGTATAGTATTAACCAGCAGCGTTTTGATAAAAACGCTAAAGAGTTAGAGCAAGCGTTAACACTCATTGATAAAGCGATAAAGAGCCCTGAATTAAACCCAGATACAAGCAAGGGACTTGCTGAGATTGTGAGTCGCTACACGCAAACCTTTTTATGGTTGCAAAGATACGACGAGGGCTTGCTAGAAGACCCTTCTGGTCAAACAGGAGGGCAATTAGTGCCTCACGATGTTGCGATGCAATCATTATTACAACTTAAGCAACAGCTTATGGACCGAGGGGAAGCAACACCATTGTTTGCCCAACCGCGCGGTAACGGCTTGGCAAGTTTACTAGGGAATTTAGCACAATCGGCTTTTGGAGAGCTTGCTTACCCAACCATTGAAAGCAAAGCGGCGCATTTACTCTACTTTGTAGTCAAAAATCACCCATTTGTTGATGGAAACAAACGCAGTGGAGCGTTTTTGTTTGTCGATTTTCTGTATCGTAATCATCACTTATATCAAGAGAATGGGGAGGCAGTTATTAACGATACAGGCTTAGCGGCTTTAACGTTACTCGTAGCAGAATCCGCTCCTGAACAAAAAGAAACCATTATTCGCTTAATCATGAATATGCTTGCAAGGGAATAAAAAAGGAATAAAGAGGCAAAGTTGAACAAATTTACAGAAGCACAGTTGGAAGCGGCGATTGTTGAGTTATTGGGGACGCAAGGCTTCCCCCATGTGTCGGGCAATTCGATTGTCGAAGCCAATGGTAGTGCTCGTCATAAAAGCGATGTCTTGATTAAAGCCGATTTACGGGCGTTTTTGGCGACTCGTTATGCGGCGGATGGCATAACGGAAAGTGAGATAGATGCCATTATTCTGCAAATTGAATCCTTACCCGCCAGTGACTTGTATGAAAGCAATAAAACCTTCTGTAAATGGCTGAGTGATGGTTTTCTGTTTAAACGAAAAAGCACTCAACATGACACGCAAAACGCCTCTGAAAATCGAGCTCGTCAGAAAGACCTCTATATTCAATTGTTGGATTACGCCAATGTGGCGCAAGGCCTGTTGCCGTTTGTGTCTGGCCAAGCCAAAGAGCAACAGACTGATTACCCGATGGTCGCAGAGCCTACCGCTACTTACAATGACGCCAATATATATAAGCTGGTCACTCAGTTAGAAATTGAAGGCAGTGCATCTTCTAGCGGCCAAGGGGAAACACGCATTCCCGATGCCATCTTGTATATCAACGGTTTGCCTTTGGTGGTGTTTGAATTTAAGAGCGCCATTCGCGAAGAAGACGCCACGATTTTTGGCGCTTGGGATCAACTGACCAATCGCTACCGCCGTGATATCCCTACCCTCTTTGTGTACAACGCTTTTTGCGTGATCAGCGACGGCGTTAACAATAAGATGGGCGGGCTCTTCGCGCCTTACGAATTCTTCTATGCATGGCGCAAAATCACGGGCAATGAGTCGATTGAAAAAGACGGTATTAGCTCCCTTCATACCATGCTGCAAGGCTTGTTCGATAAAGCCCGTTTGCGCGACGTGATGCGCCACTTTATTTACTTTCCTGACGCGTCGAAATCTGAGACGAAAATCGTGTGTCGTTATCCGCAATATTACGCGGCTCGTAAACTGCACCACAGCATTAAGCAAGCCAGAAAGCCTAACGGAGATGGTAAAGGCGGCACCTACTTTGGCGCGACAGGCTGCGGTAAAAGCTACACCATGCAGTTTTTAACTCGCTTGTTAATGAAAAGCATTGAGTTTGAAAGCCCAACCATTGTCTTGATCACCGACCGAACTGATTTGGACGATCAGCTTGCCCAACAGTTTGGTCAAGCCATGAGTTACATTGGCGATCAAAGTATTGTCGCAGTGAAAAGTCGTGACCATTTACGAGACTTACTGCAAGGTCGCAACAGCGGCGGCGTCTTCTTAACCACAATCCATAAGTTTACCGAAGACACAGAGCTACTGACTTTCCGCAGTAATGTGATCTGTATTTCCGACGAAGCCCACCGCAGCCAAACCAATTTAGATCAGAAACTTCGCATTATCGAAGACGGCCCAAATAAAGGTATCCGCAAGACTTACAGCTTTGCCAAGTACCTGCATGAATCCTTACCCAATGCGACCTATGTGGGCTTTACGGGAACACCTGTGGATGCCACGCTGGCCGTGTTTGGTCAGGTGGTAGACAGCTACACCATGACTGAATCGGTAAAAGATGAAATTACCGTGCGCATCGTCTACGAAGGTCGTGCTGCCAAGGTAATTTTGGACAACGCTAAGCTGGCTGAAATCGAAACCTACTATCAGGAATGCGCGGACGCGGGGGCTAACGAGCACCAGATTGAAGAAAGTAAAAAAGCCTCTGCCAATATGACGGCTATTTTAGGCGACCCTGACCGCATAAAAGCCCTTGCCAAAGATTTTGTTGCGCATTACGAAACCCGCATTGAAGAAGGCTCGACCATCAAGGGTAAGGCCATGTTCGTCAGCTCCTCTCGTGAGGTGGCCTACTTGTTCTACCAAGAGTTGCAACAGCTTCGCCCACACTGGTTTGAGATAAAAGAAGCCGAAGACGTTGAACGGTTCAGTGAAGAAGAACGTAAACGCGCCATCGAAACAGGTAAGTTAGCCAAACCAATGGAACGGGTCAAAATGGTAATGACCCGTGGCAAAGACGATCCGAAAGCCCTATGGGATTTGCTGGGTTCAAAAGATTATCGAAAAGAGCTGGATCGTCAGTTTAAAAATGGTCAATCCAACTTCAAAATCGCCATCGTAGTGGATATGTGGCTAACAGGGTTTGATGTCCCTTTCTTAGACACCATTTATATTGATAAACCGATTCAGCGCCATAATTTGATTCAAACCATTTCCCGCGTGAACCGTAAATTTGAGGGCAAAGACAAAGGCTTGGTGGTGGATTACATAGGTATTAAATCCCAGATGAATTCTGCCCTAGCCATGTACTCCAAAAGTGAGGAAACCAACTTTGAAGACATCGCCCAGTCGATCATTGTGGTGAAAGACCATTTGGATTTATTAGGGAAGTTACTGCATAAATTCGATGCTGCGCCCTATTTCACGGGCGAACCTGTCGCACAACTTAACTGCTTAAACCATGCGGCTGAGTTTGTTTTACAGCACCCGCCAAAATTCGAACAACGTTTTATGGCGTTAGTAAAACGCCTAAAAACTGCTTACGATGTCTGCTGCGGTAGCGAAAAGTTAACACAACAAGAACGCGACTGGATTCACTTCTACCTCGCCGTTCGCTCTATTGTCTATAAACTTACCAAAGGCGACGCCCCCGATACGGCGCAAATGAATGCCCGTGTGCGAGAGATGATCTCGGCTGCACTCAAAAGTGACGGTGTCGAAGAGATATTCAAGCTAGGACAAGGGGAAGATGGGGTTGATATCTTCGACGATGACTACCTCGCCAAAATTGAAAAAATCAAACTGCCCAATACCAAGATCAAACTGCTGCAACAAATGCTGGCAAAAGCCATTGGCGAGTTTAAACAGGTGAACAAGCTCAAAGCGGTGGATTTTTCTGAGCGTTTTAAATCTTTAGTAGACAGATACAACGAACGCAAAGAAGAAGATGTGCTGGTCAGTGATGTTTTGGAAGATTTTTCTGATGAAATCATTACCATGTATCAAGACCTCAGAACAGAAATGGGGTCATTCGTGGACATGGGCATTAATCTAGAAGAAAAAGCCTTCTACGATATCTTGCTATCACTGGCAACTCGCTACGACTTTTCCTATCCAGAAGACAAGTTACTCGCCCTTGCCAAAGCCGTAAAAGAAGTCGTAGACGACAAAGCCAAATACACAGATTGGAGCCAAAGAGACGACATCAAAGCCGAGCTAAAAGTAGACTTGATCATGCTATTGGCAAAATTCGGCTATCCACCAGTGGATCGTGACGAAGTCTATAAAGAGATCTTCGAACAAGCTGAGAACTTTAAAAAGAATCGTTGACGGTAAGAGCTACATCGCAAGGTATTTGGTTTCAACACCCTGCGATGCTTGTTGTTTATGGTGCGGTCTTAATCTTGAGTCGAGTTAGCATTACACTAAAACTATAACAAGCTAACGACAGTATTAGCCCAGATACCACAGCGGCTTTCCAGTACCCCACCAGTCCATGATCTAGCAACTCTAGCACTAACACCATTACAACAGCACCAGCAACAATTCGGTATATACCCTGTATAGCGAACCCTAGTTCATAAGTAAATTCATGCAATTTCCTAAAGAACTCCTTCCTCCTAAGATTAGACTGAAATATCCATTTATTTAGGGCGTAACAAACAAAATGTATACCAAATAGATAAACAAAGTAGATAAACAGCGTATCGCTCGGCACCGTGGCTTTTAGAGTTTTTATCCTATCTAAACTCCCTTCGATATCCACAATCAAAGTAGGAACAGCCCCTAGAAAAAAGCAGAAGAAAAATTCCGTGATGAGTATGTTTTTCATAAGAATCTTTTTCATTCATAATATTAATAATAAGTTGTAATAGCAGTAGACAAGCTTTGTATTCAGCGTCTATTTCATCAATGAAAACGCCTTCAATCCAAAAAGTACTGTCTCTCGAATTCAAGTCACTTTTTTCTACGAGTTGCTTTTCCCAATACCCCTTCCCCTAATAATGCGCCAAATTTTCCAACACTTCTTCTAACTGCTCGACTCTTTGTTGGGTCTGCCAGTTGTTCCAGTCTTCAATACTGTATTGAGAAATGGCGCTAAAGAGTGCGGCGTTGCTGTCACGGTGTTTGATCATTGGCATTGTAAGGTGTACTAAGGTGTACGATGTACTAAGGAAAACGGCAGCGTAGCCGAGTCTTTTTTTGCTGTCCTGTTCATCAAAAAAAGGCAATCTGGGGTTGGCCTGCTTGCCTATCTTATACACTTCTAAGACATGCTTAAACTATTTTTTTTGACCTATGCTTTTTGGCGTGATGGAAGAAAAAATCGATAATTTTTACCGAAAAGACTGCACAAGATATGGCAAAGGCAAGATGTGATATGGCGTTGTCGCAAACACAACTTTGGGTGAATTGTAGGGTTACATCGAACTTTTTTAAATTTTACGCAATCCTTGTTGTATAGAAGAAAAAGCGCTTTGATTAAAGTCTCAATAACTGAAACACTATTCAAATCTAAAAAGTGGGGTTAAGATAAACTTAACCCCACTTTAATATTAGAGAAATATCATAAACTAATTATGTTAATAAATTTATTTTTCTTAACACTAAATTTTTTCACATAAGAGTGGATAAATTTGATAAACATGACCTAGTGAAACATCACCCCATACATCACCAATGAAATAATCTCTGCGAATTCTTAGTGAAACTGCATGGCAGCCTCCTTGATCATCCTGCACAACAACTTCATAATCGGCCGCTTTACGAATAGGGAGATTAGTAAAGCTGTCTCTATAGAGAGTCCAATCTCCAGTTTGAATAGGAAAGCTAATGACTTTTTGTGATTTGACTTTTCGACCCATTACATCAATAAAAGGAACCCCACCGCTAAAGTAAGAACTTGCTACTTCACTAACCATATCTTGCTCTACTCGATTTTGAGCATGATTTGTTCTTGGCACTTCAGCATTATGTAAATCCGAAAGCACACGTTCTCTTAGCTTTTCATGTCCTTTTTGAATTTCAGCTTTGGTAATCGATTCCGTTTTTGGCATTTCAGTTCTATACTTATTTATCATATCTGAATCTGGAAGAAAAGTATGCCAATCATTTAACTCTTTTTTAAGTGTTTTTAGAGAAGCATACATTTTCTCTTCCACGGGCTCAGGGGTATAGTATTTTTTACTATCTGGAATATCAAATATGGTTGCCTGATTATAGTAATCAAATAAGAATTTCGTCAAAAAATTACTTTCTGTAGTCATCCTCGCATTTTGATAGGCATCAAAGTAAGAATCAAATGTTGGCTTTAAGCCTTTGAAATAAGCTTTACTCGATAATTTTTCTACCACTTCAACACTTACTACTTTTTTCCAATGGTCTTTACGGACATTATTTGAACCTTTCACCTGAGTATAATCACTGATTCGTTTTAACCTATCTATGCTCGAAATCACCTCAAATATTAACTCTGAAGCCGAATCCTCAACCTCATACTTACTATGAATCTTAGAAATAATATCCTCATATTTTGCAATATCAAAAGAAGGTGCCTTGCTTTTTATATTTGCAACACTGCTTTCAATCTCGTTATAAGTTTTAGCTTTTCTAGTATTTGATCTAGCTAAATCCCATTTCATATCGTCAAATGAAGCAAACGAATCTAGATTATTAAAATCGTAACTCAAGCTCTTATACTTATATATATTCTCTCTAAGATAATTAATGTCTCTCAAAGCTCTAAGGGATTTTTCATCAAAGCTATCTTTATAAATAGAAAAAAGAGGAACATTTTTGTTATATCTCTTATTCATTGCTTTAATTTCATTATTCAGTTTTTTCAAAGCAGCATCACTGTTAATTTTTTCATTCTTATCTAATGCAGACTGAATCAGTGACCCACAACTGAAAACATCTTTATCAAAATTAGAACTCCCTTTAATTTTATAATCTAAACATAGAGAAAAACTTTTCTCAAAATCATTAGCACTAACGGTTAAGCTAACAAAGCTCAAAAAAATAAGCAGAAAAATCCGATTTAAAATGTGCACTTTACATCAATCCTTCAAAAGTTTAAAAATGTATACTATATTTTGATAATATAAATTGCAATTTAGAAAAAGGATTATTCACACATTTTATCTTGCGTTTATTAAACCCTTGGCACAGGCACTGTGTTTGGCGATAAGCTCGTTTATATCTAAGCCCAGAATCTGTCTGTGTTTCACCCGCCATTGCCCTGCTACCATGACATGCTCGGCTTGGTCTGCGCCACAAAGCAATAAGGCAGAAATAGGGTCATGACTGCCGGAAAATCTCAGTTCATCCAGACTAAAGAAGGCCAAATCGGCTTGTTTGCCCGGGGCGATGTCACCTATGTCGTTACGCCCCAATACACTGGCAGAGCCTTTGGTCGCCCAACCCAGTACGGTTTTTGGGGTAATGCGCTCGGCACCGTATTTGAGCCTTTGTAGATACAAGGCCTGACGCGCTTCGTACATGAGGTTGGACGCATCATTAGACGCTGAACCATCGACCCCTAAGCCCAGCGGCGCGCCCGCCTCGATTAAGTCCAAAGTAGGGCAAATACCGGAGGCCAAGCGCATGTTGGACACAGGACAATGGCAAATGCCCGTGCCGGCTTGGCCTAAACGACGGATTTCGTCGTCATTAAAATGGATACCATGAGCCAACCAGGTACGATCACTCAGCCAACCCACACTGTCTAGGTAATCCACGGTGCGCAGGCCAAACATCTTTAAGCAGAAGGCTTCTTCGTCCAAGGTTTCCGCCAGATGCGTATGCAAGCGCACGTCTTCTTGCTCGGCCAATTTGGCACTGTCGATCATGATGTCTCGGGTGACAGAAAAGGGAGAGCAAGGGGCTAAGGCAATTTGGATCTGAGCGCCCTCTTCCCGCTCATGGTATTGGCGAATCAGTCGCTGACTGTCTACCAAAATGGTGTCCCCATCTTGCACCGTATGACGCGGCGGCAAACCACCTTCGTCTTCCCCTAAACTCATGGAACCTCGGGTTAGCATGGCGCGCATACCAAGCTGACGCACCACTTCTACTTGCACGTCGATAGCGTCTTCCATGCCAGTGGGAAACAGGTAATGGTGATCGGCCGCCGTGGTACAGCCAGACAATAACAACTCGGCCATGGCCACTTGTGTCGCTAACGAAAGCGCTTCTGGCGTGAGCCTTGCCCAAACGGGATAAAGGTTTTGCAGCCAAGGGAACAGGGGCACATTGACCACAGGTGCCCAGGCACGGGTCAGGGTTTGGTAAAAATGGTGATGGGTATTAATCAAGCCTGGTAATACCACCAGATTCTTAGCGTCAAACACCTCATCCACTGGACTACTGGGCTCTTGTCCTTGTGCTAACACTTCGACAATACGTTGATTTTCAATGACGATGCCAGCGCTGGCATCCAGCTCGTTGGCTGTAAAACAAGCGAGAGGTTGCTTGATCCATAAGCGGGAAACAGAATGATTAGTTTGAAACGCAGACATAAACAGGCTCCTTGAAACGATAAATGAAATAGGATTTCGTCAAATAGCCAGCTCAGTTATTACCCTGTCTGCTGATCCAGGGAGTTTGCTAAGAATATTCATAACAAACAGGCAGTAAGATAGACAATCTTGTTGTCGCTTTAAACCTTACTCGTAACCACTTTAAATCATACTCGTTGCCAGTGCAAAAAGACCACTATAAAAGGCTATAGCAACAGCTTTATGAAACAATTGAATTGCAATGTTAACTTTTCAAACATTGAACGCAGCAGATGAAAATTTCGACTGACATTGAGTTCCTGCAATCAGGAAATTCAGCAATCTGAGTATGCCTCTCTCTGTATATCCCTGAACTTTGAGTAATGAAAATGAATACTCCTACTCGCTTTGTCTGTAATTCAGTCGTGGTAAGATCAAATTTAAAAGCCACTGATCAACTAGATAAGTGGCTTTTTGTTATGGACCTAGTGTTCTTAACCTTTAGTGTTTCGGCTTTAATGCCTTGTATATAACAGGCCCTATCGCGGCGACAAGGGTCGCCACTGCAAGTGATATGGAGATGGGCCCATTAAATAAAATGCCCCATTCACCGCCACTGATGGACAAGGCTCGACGTAGGTTTTCTTCTAAAACCTTACCCAGTACCAGACCTAAAATCACTGGCGCTAGAGAAAAGTCCAACTTGCGTAAAATGAATGCAAATACACCAAGCAGAACCATAAAGTAAAGGTCAAAGCTATCACCGTGGATCGAATAAATGCCGATGAATGTCAACATGACGATAATTGGTACTAGGTAAGACTGTTTAATCGAAAGCAATCGCACAAACATGCCGACCAAAGGCAAGTTCATCACTAATAAAGCAATATTTCCGACAAACATTGACGCTATCAGACCCCATGCGATCTCTGGCTGCTGTTCAAACAAAAGCGGTCCAGGTGTGATGTTAAACATCAGCAAGGCACCCAGCAAAATCGCTGTCGTGCCACTACCAGGAATACCCAAAGTTAACATAGGTAACATGGAGCCGGCTGCCGATGCATTGTTAGCAGCTTCCGGAGCAGCTAAACCGCGGATGTCCCCTTTACCAAATTGATCACCGTTGCCTTCGGCAAAACGCTTTTCCGTTCCGTAGGCAACCGCACTGCCAATTGAAGCCCCTGTTCCAGGTAAAACACCAATTACGAATCCGATCAAGGTTGAGCGCAGAACAACCCATTTCACCGCAATCAAGTCACTCATAGAAACAAAGCTTTTGCCAACCGGCGTAAGCTTCATATCATTTTTCAGCCAGTTTTCTAGTAATATCAAGACTTCACTGATGGCAAACATACCTATGACAACCACCAAGAAATCCACGCCATCATAGAAATTCGGAATATCCATGGTAAAGCGCAAAACGCCAGTGCCTGAATCCACACCAATAGTGGCTAGCAATAAACCTATCACCACCCCTACGGTTGTTTTTAAAGGACGACTACCTACCATGGTCGCAAGACAAGTAAATGCAAACGCCATCAACCAAACAAATTCACTGGGACCAAACTTGAGTGCGAGCTCGCTCAGCAAAGGAGCAAACAGCACGATCAAGATCAACGCTCCCATACTTCCGATAAAGGAAGCTACTGCAGACAGCGCCAACGCTCTTCCACCTTCCCCTTTTTGAGACAAAGGGTAACCATCTAGCGTGGTCATAATGGCACCCGCATCACCAGGTACATTAAGCAAGATACTTGAGATACGACCACCGTATTCAGCACCGTAATAGACTCCTGCTAATAAAATGAGTGCGGATTCTGGTGGAAAACCCATGGCATAAGCCAAAGGTAAAAGAATGGCCACACCATTAATAGGGCCGATACCAGGCAGTGAACCAATCAGCGTGCCAACAAAACAGCCGATCAGTACCAGCGCAAGGTTCATTGGAGCGAGAGCCACAGAAAAACCCGTCGCTAAAAAGTCGAGTGTTTCCATACTAACCTCCGAATAACATACCGGTTGGTACGTTCAACTGTAAAACATGTTTCAGAATAAAATAGCTCACAAGACTTAAAGTCACTGAATACAACACCGCGCGAATGAGTTGCTCGCCAAACAGCACACAAAAGACCGTACCGACCATGGCTGTCGAGATAATGAAACCTGCTTTCTCAAACAAAAATGCGTAGCCAGTCATCAACAGGACACCGCTGATTAGCTTAATCAACACGGCACCCGTTGGTGTCCACTTGTTTGCACTTGGCTTAATGATCAACCAAACGGAACAAATCGCTAAAACAACAGATAAAATTAGAGGGAAGGCCTTTGGCCCAAGGGGTTCATACTGGAACGCTACTTCAAAGTGGTAAGCTGTCCAGGCAATAAGCCCGGACACACCTAACAGAATGCAAGCAAATAGGCGGTCAAACATAAAAAGCCTCATTAGTTGATTAAACCAGCTGCTTTAGCAAGTTCATGCATATCCTGAACTCGGACTTTTACGTATTCATCTAATGCTTCACCATGCATATAAAATGGCATCAGTCCTTTTTCCACCACGGTTTGTTTGAATGCTTCAGTTTTGTAGGCCTCAGCAAATTTGTTTGACCAGTATTGGTAGGCTTCATCGGAGACTTTTGGCCCTAGGTAATAACCCCGCATGATGGTCCATTCAACATTAAAGCCTTGCTCATGGGCAGTTGGGATCGAAGCAAACTCACCCTCTAAGCGTTCTGGAGACATCACCGCTAAAACACGAACTTTGCCAGCATCCAGTTGACCTTTCATTTCACCAATGTCACCTGGGAAGACTTTAATATGTCCGCCCATCAAGGCCGCTAAGGCCTCACCGCCACCTTCGTAAGCTACGTAGCGCATTTTCTTAGGATCAATGGAAGACGCCTTCATCAGAATAGCCGCTTTCATCCAGTCTTGGCTGCCAACACCACCGCCAGCACCCAACACGAAAGCCGATGGGTCTTTACGAATGTCTTCAACCAACTCGCCTAATGTCTTCCAAGGGGCATCGGATTTGACAATAATGGCACCGTAATCCACACCCGCTGTACCCACCCAACGGGCATCGTTTTCGTCCAGGCCTTTGCCAAACTTACCTTGCGCTAGGTTAAGTAGTGAACCTGAGCTAAAGGCAACCAACGCATTGCCATCATCAGGATTCACTTTGTTGATGTGGTTGTAGGCTACTGCCCCAACACCACCAGGCATGAAGGTCACAGCCATTGGTTTTGGCAGCAGTTCAGCACGCTCAAAACCCGTAGCTACCACACGACAGGTTAAGTCAAAACCACCACCAGGCTTCGCTGGAGCAATACAGGTTGGCTTTGATGGTTCAAAGGCGAAAGCCGCTGACGTTAAACCTATGATTGAAACGGCGAGTAAGGATTTTTTGATAGTCTTCATTAATCAAGCTCCACTTTTTTTGTTATTGTTCTGCGCCCAAAAACACAGTAGCGTAAAAGTAAGCATTGAATCTGACATCAAACTGACACCAAATAAAAAAACAAAAAAGAGTAGGGAATATGCGAATATTGCTCACGGAAGATAACCAAGGTTTAGCACAATCTATCATCCAATATTTTTCTAAAATGGGACATGCCATTGATTGGGTAGAAAGTGCTGAAAAAGCAGAATCTATCTTGGTTCATGACGCCATCGAAGTCTTGATACTTGACGTAAACTTGCCAGGAAAAAGTGGCTTTGAGTTACTAACGTCGGTTAGATCAAGAAAAAACCCCATTCCCGTTTTAATTCTAACTGCCCGTGCAGAGGTGGATGATAAGATCAGTGCGCTAGACTTAGGAGCCGATGATTATTTGGTCAAGCCGTTTGATTTAAGAGAGCTGGCGGCTCGGTGCCGAGCACTGGTACGTCGGGAGCGAGGCAAGTCCGATAATGAAATTCATTGCGGCAATTTAAGCTTTAACAGTGCGACCAAAGTCGTTAAGGTCAACCAAGAGATCATTGAGTTGCGCCCTAGAGAAGTTCAGATGCTTGAGCTTTTTTTAACCCATCTTGATCGAATGCTAACCAAAGATGACATCGCAAACCGGCTATACAATTTCGATGAAGCCTACACACCTAACGCGGTTGAACAGACACTGACGAGGTTACGAAAACAACTCCAAGGCTCCACATTAATCATTAAGACTGTCCGTGGTCTGGGATATTTAGCGCATGTCCACGATTGAAAAGAGGCTCGCCGTGTTTTCGTCTTCTGAGGAGTATTCATTACGTCAACGAATGTTGACTAGAACGGCACTCTTTATGTGTTCCGTTCTGGCCATACTGAGTGTTGGTGTTTGGCATTACGCTAACACCAGTGCAGACTATTCCTATGATCGCCTGTTATCCAGCGCAAGTGTAACCATGCTAGACGGCATTAATGTGGCCAAAAATCAACTTCATATCGACTTACCCTACTCCGCTTTCGAAATCTTACAACTGGCCCCAGACGATAAGATCTACTACGCCATTTATGGGCCAAACGCTAATTTTCTTAGCGGATATTCTGACCTGCCCGTAAAACTAACTGAGCAACCAGCGGATCTACTTGAACCTCATTACGCTCTTCATACCTATAAAGGGAATAAAGTACGGTTCATTGTCCGTCAAAAACGCCTTAGTGAGCGCTCAGTAGCTGGTAATGTCACCATTATTTTGGGGCAAACAACATTAGCAAGAGACGCGCAAATGCGAGAGACACTTTATGCCGCTCTAACAACGCTAATGGTGGTGATGGGCACTGCTTTATTGGTGATGTGGATCACCATCAATCGCGCATTATCTCCTTTAAATTGGCTGTCTTCCCAGCTCAATACACAATCGCCAATGGATAAGCAAAACCTGCCGACAACCAAGATGCTTGAAGTCGCACCACTAACTCAAGCCATCAACGCTTATCGTCAACAATGGTTAAGTGCATTGACTGCTATGCGTGATTTTATTACCGATGCCTCTCATCAAATTCGTACAGCTCAAGCTACGACGAAAGCACAGCTAGAAATTGCTTTAACCTCAGATAACGATCAAATTGATAAACATACCATTAATGAGATTTATAAAGACCACACCAAGCTTACTCGATTAACTAATCAGCTGTTGGCCCATGCCACCATAGTTCATCGCGGTGATCGTCAAACCTTTACTGTATTAACCATGCAAAGGATCCTACAAGACGTCATCACTCAGGCCGTCCGGGACTACGCCCATATGGATATAGAGTTCGAATACGTTCCACCGCTTAAAGATGTGGAGATATTAGGCGATGAGTTAGTGTTGAAAGAAGCCTTACGAAATGTCATTGATAACGCTGTCCAACATGGCGCCAATACTTCAAACAATACGGCAATTATCCGTATCAGCCTCCTTCATATGCAGGAAAATCATCAAGTACGGGTTGAAGACAATGGTCCAGGCATACCGGAAAACATGATGAACCAAGCGCTAGAGCGATTCGTTAAAGTAGGCAGCAACATTCAGGGATCTGGCCTTGGACTTGCTATCGCAAAAAGTGCCACCTTAACCCATGGAGGTAAGCTCTCGTTATCTAAAAGCGAGCTGGGTGGACTTGCTGTGTGTTTTTCATTCCCTCACATAATGGCTAGTCACTATGCTTAGAATCATCATTGCATCTTGTTTGCTTTTCTCCTTGTTGCCATTGATAGCACAAGAATCCGTTCTACGAATCTATAGCACCACAGACATCAGTGCGATTCGCCCATTACTCAATGAGTTTGAAACCTTAACCCCTGAGGTCACCATTTTGTATAGGGAGTTTAATACTCAAGAGCTCTATAATGAATTGCTTGATCCGACATTGCCAACTCCAGATGTGGTAATCAGCTCAGCTTCAGATCTACAGGTAAAATTAGTCAATGATGGTTATGCACAAGCTATTTTCGATGTACCGAATGTTTCAAGCCATCAATCCTGGGCACAATGGAGCAACGAACTGTTTGGCTTTACCTATGAGCCGATTGTATTCGTTTATAATAAAGAGGCGTTTCAAAACAGAGCTATTCCTCATACTCATGAAGCATTATCCGAACAGCTACGGGAGCAGGCTAATTTTTACCACGGTCGAATTGGAACTTATGACGCCGCCAGTTCAGGGCTAGGCTATTTGGTCGCGTCCCAAGACGAAGTTACCTTTAGCTTAACAGGACGTCTACAAGAAAGTTTAGGTCGAGCACAAGCGCATATTGATTGCTGTACGTCTTTGCTGTTAACTCGACTGACAATCGGTGATTTGGTATTTGGCTACAACTTGTTAGGCTCTTATGCTATGGCCAAAGCCATGACCAATGAACACATTGGGGTGATTGTTCCTGAGGACTACGCTTTGGTCATTGTGCGCTCCGCCTTTGTTCATCGTAACGCAGTGGAAGCAGAACTAGGTGCGGATTTTATTGCCTACTTAAGATCCCCAGCAGGCCAACAAACCATTGCTAACAACACGGCTTTATTGCCATTAGATCGAACTCTAGACTCCCATAACGACCCCGAAAATCAGCTCAACAGTAGCACTAACTTTCACCCTATTCGCCTAGGTCCAGAACTTTTGCTGTATTTAGATCAGCATAAGCAAACGCAGTTTTTAAATAGCTGGTCTCAAGCC
Source organism: Marinomonas sp. THO17 (assembly GCF_040436405.1). Taxonomy (NCBI): domain Bacteria; kingdom Pseudomonadati; phylum Pseudomonadota; class Gammaproteobacteria; order Oceanospirillales; family Oceanospirillaceae; genus Marinomonas; species Marinomonas sp. THO17. The sequence goes on from NZ_AP031575.1 coordinate 799,458, forward strand.
TTAAGTGATTGATGTGTTTTTGTAGTGCATTTATACATACTGCCCTGCAGCAAAGCCGCTACTCCAAGCCCATTGGAAATTGTAACCACCTAGCCAGCCTGTCACATCTAGCACTTCACCGATGAAATAAAGGCCTTTTTGTTTTTGTGATTCAAAGGTTTTAGAAGACACTTCTTTGGTATCCACTCCCCCGAGAGTGACTTCCGCCGTACGATAACCTTCGGTGCCGTTTGGCGCGATATCAAAATGACTGAGATAGTGAATCAAGCTGTCCAATTGTTCATTAGATACTTGCGCTAATTTTTGCTCTAGCCAAGGCAATTCCGTTTTCATGAGTTCGACCAGTCGCTTGGGTAATTCATTGGCCAGCACGCTTTCTATTGTCTTTTTTGCTTGTTGATCTCGCGCTTGATTCAAGCTCTCCAAAGTGAGGTTGGGAGCAAGATGAATTTGTAAGGCCTCACCCGGTTGCCAAAAGTTGGTAATTTGCAGTATGGCTGGACCACTCACACCACGGTGGGTAAATAGCATGGGCTCTTCAAATTGCGCATTGTGAGCACTTGCACGAATCTCACAGGCGATACCTGACAAAGCAGAAAGTTGTTCTTTGCGCTCTGGTTGTAAGGTAATTGGCACCAGACTTGCGCGCATCGGCAAGACATGATGACCCACTTGCTCGGCAAGCTCGTAGCCGAAACCACTCGCGCCCATGGTTGGAATAGACAAGCCTCCTGTTGCGACAACTAAGGATTCACACTCAAATTGGCCTTGGTTCGTCGTCACCAGAATACCATCGCTCAAATATTCTATCTGTTGAACATGAGTATTTAGCTGCAGTTGCGCTCCCGACCACTCTACCTCTGTCATGAGAATGGACAATAAGTCTTTTGCTGAATGCTCGCAAAATAATTGCCCCGGCGCTTTTTCTACATAATCCAGACTATGACGATCCACCAGATCCACAAAGTCTTGCGGTGTATAGCGTCGCAATGCCGAAATACAAAAATGTGGATTATCTGATAAGAAGTGTTTCGGTGCAGCGTCCATGTTGGTGAAATTACAACGGCCACCACCTGACATGAGAATTTTTTTACCCGCTTTATTGGCATGATCTAATATCAGCACTTTTCTACCACGATAAGCCGCCGTAGCAGCACACATTAAACCCGACGCACCAGCACCAATTATGATCACATCTTGTTTATCCACAGCCTACCTCATGTCGATTTTCGCTGCATTATAGTGTTTGAACAAGATAATTTCATTGCTAAGTCAGAAAATCCCTACAAAAAACAGAAAAACATTTTGTGACATTTATTTTCCACAGAATCCGTGAAGAAGCTTGTGGGAAGGTTATATTTATCTATATTTTTCATATGGTTATACAAAATCAAACATTTTTTATTTTTTTCTTACAAATAAAGTTTATTCGATAAAAGCAAGTTTTTTTTTATAAAAATACAAACTTTTTTCAGATTAAGGCTTTACATCATTTCTGTACGCATATACAGTACTGTATAAATAAACAGTAAGGCTTTTTCCTTGTTTCAACTCACCACTTTATTTGGTCAAACAAGGAAGATAGAAGAGTAAGGAATAGATTATGATTAAACGTCTTGCCATAGCGTCACGTACGCAAAAATTTGCTTTGTTCAGTTTGGCTGCACTTGCTTTATATGCCCCAACTAAAGACTTGATGGAATACTCGCGTTCTGTATTTGCTCAAGAAAACATTGCGATTGTGGATGTGTCTTTTGGTGCTAACATGCCTTGGCAAAATTCACCAAGTCATTATCTAAAGGTGGGCAGTAATGCTCAAAGCAGCTTATCAAGAGCGCAGATGATTTATACTAAGTTACGTTTTGATAATCCGACCAATGAAACCCAAACTTATCGTAAAATTTGGCTGAACTTCAGCCATGAAAATGGCGATCAAGAATACACAACAGATTACATCCTCTATAACAAAGACACACGCCAACGTTTAATCGGCCAGTCTATTCAAGTAGGTCCAAATACGTCAGTGGAAGTGATTGCCGCTTATCGCTTTATCCCCAGCTATCAACATAAAACCCCTGTTAGCATGAGTGTTTCTTGGGAAGGTCAAAATTTACTACGAGAAAAGGCATGCGACTACAATCTTATGAAAACTGCTGAAAATACCTTTAACTATGAATGTGGTTTATAGATTATATAACGGAATTGCAGAATATTGAGAGCGCCCTTTAACTCTTAACACTCAGTTACATATTCGGTAAATTTTCTGCAAAAGCACAGATTGATAATCGTTTTCATTTCTCTTATAGTGTTTTGACAATTCAATATTGGAGTGTCATACATGAAACCTTTACTTACACCCGTTGCGCTTTTGGTAACAGGTGCGCTGCTCACAGCTTGTGGTCCTAACAATGTTAAAAATGAATCTTCAGATGTAACGGCGGATTCGGTTGTTACTCATTACGCAGATATAGCTGAGGCCATTTATGGCGACTCTCTATCTACTGCACTAGATCTACGTTCAGCGATTGATCGTTTCCTTGATAATCCAACTGAAGCCAACTTAACCGCAGCAAAAGAGGCTTGGGTAGCTTCTCGTGTACCTTATCAACAAAGTGAGGTTTACCGTTTTGGCAACGCCATCGTAGATGACTGGGAAGGCAAGGTGAACGCTTGGCCTTTGGATGAAGGCTTGATTGATTATGTGGATATCAGTAGCTATGGTACTGAATCGGATCTGAACCCATTGTATACCGCTAATGTTATCGCTTCACAAAGTTTGATGATTGGCGGGAAAAAGATAGATACCAGTAACATTACGCCAGAACTGATTGCTGATTATTTACAAGAAGCCGACGGTGTCGAAGCGAACGTTGCCAGTGGTTACCATGCCATTGAATTCCTCTTATGGGGTCAAGACTTACATGGCACCAATCCAGGAGCTGGTGAACGCCCTGCTACCGATTTCGATCTAAATAATTGCACTAATGGCAACTGCGACCGTCGTCGCGACTATTTATCGGCTGCAACTGACCTGTTGATTTCTGATCTTGAAGAAATGGCTGACAACTGGAAGCAAGGTGGTGCAGCTCGTGTTGCTTTAGAAGAGCAATCTGCGGAGCAAGGCCTAGCCACTATGCTAACCGGTATGGGTAGTTTGGCTTATGGTGAATTAGGCGGTGAACGTACTAAATTGGGCTTGATGCTACACGACCCAGAAGAAGAACACGATTGCTTCTCTGATAACACTCACTGGTCTCACTACTACGATGCAAAAGGCATCAAGAATGTGTACCTTGGTGAATATCAACGTGTTGATGGCTCTTGGGTGAAAGGCGCTTCTTTATCACAACTTGTTGCGCAACAAGATGCTGCTCTTGATAAAGACATGAAGCAAAAACTGGATAAGACCGAAGACGCTGCACAAGCTATGGTCGATGCCGCTGCTAAAGGTCAAACATTTGATGTACTGATTGCCATGAACAACACTCAAGGTAATCAGTTGGTACAAAATTTTGTTGATTCTTTGGTTGACGAAACTCATGTTACCGAGCAAATCATTCAAACCTTAGACCTTCAAGGTATCGCACTAGAAGGCTCCGACAGTCTGGATAATCCAAGCGCTGTGTTTGAATAATACCTTCATTAAGGTATTTCACTAGGGACGATGAAAACCGAATAAAGGGAAGGCAACCACTTCTTGTTGTATATCATAGAAGTGGCTGCCTTCCCTTTCACTTTTCAGGTGATGTGAAATACTATGTCATTTAGTCAATTAAGGGTGTTTGTCTAACAATGACCTTAAAACAAGGCAAGGTATTTGTCTTTATGGGCCTCTTTGCAGGCTTTTGTGCTTTTCAGAACATGGCAGTAGCAAGTGATTATAATCAACCTCTTGCAAACTTAAGTGTGGAAGAAAAATTTGATTTTCACATAGGCGAAGGCGTGTTCCAAAAATTTTGGGTGCCCTCGCCCTCTTCAACGACCGCCAGTGATGGTTTAGGTCCTTTATTTAATACTCGCTCATGTAATAACTGCCACCGTAATAATGGACGCGGCCATGCACCTGAAGAAGGTATTAGTGGCGCCTCAATTCCCTCTTTTATGGTGCGTTTTGGCAGACGTTATGAAGAAACCTCTATGTTGGAACAGACGATATTTCCAAACATTGGTGATCCACATTATGGTGGACAATTACAAGGGCAAAGTTCACCAGGCGTGTTACCAGAAGGTGATTTTTATCTCAGTTACGAGACAAAGATTGTCACCTTAGACGATGGTACAGAAGTAGCACTACGCAAACCCAAACTGCATTGGACAAGCTTGCACTATGGTCCTCTCAGCGACAACACAGGCATAACCTTATTAAATTCGCCGCCACTCATTGGTATGGGACTATTAGATAATATTCCCGAAAAGATCATTATCGACGCCGCAGATCCTAATGATGAAGATAATGACGGTATCAGTGGTAAAGTCAGCTGGATTCCAGCCCCTAAAGGAAATCAGCTGGTTGTTGGTCGTTTTGGTTATAAGGCCTCTACACCAAGCGTTAGTGTGCAAAATCAATTGGCTTTCAATACCGATCTTGGGTTGTCTACCAAACATTTTCCTTCGCCTTCAGGTGACTGCACTGATTGGCAACAAGCGTGCCTTCAAAGCCCTAATGGCAACAGTCCACATCTTGGTAATTTGGAAGTCGACGAGCAACAAGCTCGCCTAGTAGACTTGTATGTTTCCCTTGCAGCACCACCTGCTATGCGAAATCTATCGGATGAGAGTTTTTTAAAGGGTAAAGATATTTTTATGGCATCTGGCTGTGCAAATTGTCATACACCTAAAATGACGACGGATGATCAGTCTGCTTTTGATGTCTTAAAAAATCGCACTTTTTACCCTTTTACCGATATGCTTCTGCATGATATGGGCGCAGAATTGTCTGCAGGCTTTCCCAGTTATTCCGCTCAGCCTCAAGAATGGCGTACCGCGCCACTATGGGGGTTAGGTTTATCTGAAAAAGTATCAGGTCGTGTTGGCTTTTTACACGATGGGCGAGCTCGTACAATCGAAGAAGCCATCTTATGGCACGGTGGTGAAGCTAAAAAAAGTCAACAGGCTTATAAAAATTTATCAAAAGAATACCGTCAAAAACTTATCTATTTTTTGGAGTCATTGTAATAATGAAGCAGTTTCCTAAATTGATTTCCTTCGCTATCGGGTTCGCTTTACCTGTGATAACCTACGCTGGACAATGGCAAGGCCCATTAAATGGCATAGTAAATGATGTAATCAAAAGCGGTTATGAGACATACGCCACATCAGCGCAAACATTACAGACCGCAACAGCTGAATTTTGTGCGAAGCCAAACCCAGCCAATAAAGAACTTGCACAACAAGCATTTCAACACAACACCTTAGATTGGCAACAAGTTCAATGGCTCAATTTTGGACCTGTTACCTATTTCATGCGTTACTATGCGTTTGAATATTGGCCAGACAAAAAAGGGGTGACGCAACGACAGCTACGCAGTCTGGCACAACAACCAGATAAAATGGATGCCCCTAAATTCTGGACTTCCGCCAGCATTGCCGTACGCGGACTTACTGCCATTGAAAGCCTCATGTACCATCCCGATTTCACACCACTGACTTCGCCTGAGCATTGTCATTTGCTCACTAAAGTTACCCAACATCAGTATGACAGCGCAAAAGCCGTTGCCAAGCAATGGCAAGAAAGCCAAGCCCAAGATTGGATCTTTGCAGAAGAAGGTACCCAAGTGGATAACGAGCATGCTGCACTGGAACAAATGCTACAACAATGGCTAGAACACATGTCTGCCGTTAAAGATGCTAAGTTAGAAAACCCGATTGGCTATAAAGGTCGCCAAAATCTTAAACTGGCAGAATTTTATCGCAGTAAATTATCCTTGCCCTCTATTCAAGCCAACCTGCTTTCTTATCGTAAAATCTATCATGCTGGCAAACCTTCCTTATACGATATTGCTGAGCAACAATACCCACAACTCGCTGACAAACTGGAAAACGCCTTAAGCAATAACCAAAAGTTGGCACTGCAATTACCAGAAGATTATTTTTGGGGGGAATACAATCAAGCACAGCGTACCAAAATGGCTCAGCCTTTAATTAACTCCCTTTCAAACAGTCAAACCTACCTTACACAGTTGGTCACGCAATTAGGCTTTCAAATTGGTTTCAATAGTCGCGATGGAGACTAATATGCTTAGTAGACGAGCATTTTTAGGTCTAAGTAGTGTCATTGCCTGCACGCCAACTTGGGCCAAGTTGACGCCTCCCAAAAGCGATCTCAATCTCTTTGCCTCAGCCTTTTCAAAAACCAATGGAGCTGGCCTCAAAAGCCACCATTTTGGTTTATTTGATACGCAAGGAAAAATGGTCTGGCAAACCCAATTAGCCAAAAGAGCACACGCACCACTAGTTCACCCAAGTCAAGCCATCGTTGGCATTGTTGCGCGCCGACCGGGTTTTTTTATCGATTTTTTTGATGTGACGAGTCAACAGCTTGTATCACGCATTGAACCGGAAACTGATCATCACTTCTATGGTCACGCCCTATTTACCCTGGACGGTCAACGCCTGATCACACAGGAAAATCACTATCCTTCAGGGCAGGGTAAAATTTTCATTCGTGAATGGCCTAGTGGTAAGGTGTTGCAACATTTTCCTAGTAATGGCATTGGCCCTCACGAATCCGTGTTACTTAAAGAAGACGTCCTTGTTGTTGCCAATGGCGGTTTAAAAACCCACCCCAGTGAAGATAGAAAAATACTCAACTTAGAAAGCATGGCACCGAACGTCAGTTATGTGTCTTTAATCGATGGCAAAATACTGAACCAAGCAGCCAATGCACCTGAACTGCATCAGTTAAGTATTCGTCATTTGGATGTTAATGCCCAAGGTACGGTTGCGCTAGGATTTCAATATCAAGGCCCACTCTGGGATCGAGTACCTTTGGTAGCACTGTCACGCTTGGATCAAACGGAGTTGGAATATTTGCCTATCCCTGAGGCGATTAGACAACGCTTCAAGCAATATTGTGGCAGTGTTTGTTTTGATCGCTCCGGCGATGTGTTGGCCATCAGTACGCCTCGGGGCGGCTTTGTTGCTTACTGGCATGTAGAAAGTAAAACCTTTCTTGGCGTTGATAATTGTCGTGATGTATGCGGCTTGGTGGCCCATAACCACTCACATGAATTCATCTTAACCACAGGAAATGGAAAACAATTTTCAACTAATCCAGTGCAAAATCGGATACAAATGATCAATAAACAGGCAGATGTTCACTGGGATAACCATTTAAGAGAAATTAGTGTATAAATTTTCCATTTTAAAGCCCAAAGCCAATGGTCAAGCGCATTATTTTTAGGTAATGTCTATACAAGATGTTTTTGTATTAGCTGTAATTATTACATTATAAAGTTGTTTGATCTTGTTGGATTCTCTTAAGCAGTATTTTTTTATTGATTCCGCTCAATCTTCTGGACAAGGCCCAGCCACATTCCAGTTAAGCATTTTGCGCATTTTAATCGCTATCACAATCAGTATATTTGTGATTTCTGAATTACACTCCATGCTCATCAATGGTGTATTATTCTTTTTTGAAATAAACAGCCTCTATCTCTGTGCTTTATTCGCTATTCTCTATTTAAGCAAATCACATACTAAAATTTGCGCGATTGTGTTTGTGCTTTCACTCACACTTATCAGTGGTGTTATGCTGCTAACCAACCCAGACAGAGAATCTGAAAAATACGCCCTAATCGCACTTTACTCTGTCCCCATCATCACCAGATTATTATTCACTTTCAAAGCCTCCTTATTAGCGATGGCATTCAACTTGATCCCTTTCTATTTGGTAACCACTCAATGGATTGATGAGTTATTAGTGGGTGAATCGTCATCCTTCTATTTCCAGTTATTGACCTTCATGACACTCAACATAGGCTTACCGTTAGCGGTTTCGCAGATCATCCACAGCTTAGAAAGTCACAGTGCAAAAATGCGTGAGCTGTATCGCAAACTAAATGAAAATTACCTTTTGTATGAAGAATTTTTTGAAAACACAGGTACTCCCACTCTACTATGCGATCAACGTGGTGTACTAATTAAAGCCAATCAATTGGCTCAGAAATTATTAAGCAAACATAAACATACTAATTTTACAGGAACTCGTATTGGCGAATGGCTTGCTCCATTAAATCAACAAACTAAACTTTTTTGGCAGTCCAATAAGGCGGAATGCACATTAAAGCACAACATCGATATTCACATTCAGGTAAGACGCGCTTCTTTGACCAATCACGGCCATTATGTTTTGCATTTGGATAACATGACCGAGTTTCGTGCCATTCAACAAAAACTGGAAAGCACACAACAAACCAACAGCCGTTTAGCGCATTTCGACCTACTGACCCTACTGCCCAACCATTTGCATTTTTGCCGTCAAGTCAATTTAAAAATCAATGAACAAGACAACCATTTAACGGGTGCCATGTTTATCATACGCATTAGCCAATTTAAATTACTGAACAAGCAATACGGCAAAGACAATGCTAATAAAGTCATTTTAAACTTCTCTAAGGCTTTACAAAAAAGGCTATCCGATCAAGCCATTGTTGGGCGTTTACGCGGTGTAAAATTCGCCTGTTTTATTCCCTTAAATCAAACACACCTGATTCCTAAAAACTTATCCATGCTGATTCAAGCTTTATTACCCAGCCAACTTATGATGGATGGGCAAAGACTAAACATGGATTATCAATTAGGTATCGCCTACTACGACACAGACGGTAAAACCGCAGAAGAATTATTAGAACATTGTGAGATGGCCCTCGAATACTCTAGTAGTTCGGATAAATTCTCTTTTTATAATCATAAACTCGAAGGCAAACTGGTTAGAGAGCATAACCTAAGCCTTCAACTAAGCAGCGCCATTAAAAACAAACAAATTGATATTTGGCTTCAACCTCAGGTGGCTGGTAATGGCCAAATCAAATCCTTCGAGGCATTGGCGAGATGGCATAATGAGGGTGAGTTTGTTTCTCCTATGGAATTTATCAAACTCGCGGAAAAACTCGGTATGTTACCGGTATTAGCTGAAAATCTCGTAAGAGAATTGGTCATTACTTTATCCGCTTGGCATAAAGAACGCGTCAAAATACCCATTGCGTTTAATTTAGCTGGGCAAGAATTAATGAACGACACCTTCTTTGCCTTGTTAATGACATTAATTGCAGATAACCCTTGGCTATCTGAGATGCTGGAATTGGAAATCACTGAAACCAGCTCAGTGATGACTCACCCTCTTATCCATAAACGTTTACGCAGTTTATCGCAATACGGTTACTCCATCGCCATTGACGACTTTGGCACAGGACAGGCTTCTCTTGGGCAACTGGTTGATATTCCAGCTAGCATACTCAAGATAGACCGTCGTTTCGTCGCTCCTTTACCACAAGATAAACGCCACCTGGACATAGTGAAGTCTACTATTCAACTGGCTGTATCTTTGGACATGCAAGTCATTGCTGAAGGGATTGAAACCAAAGAACAAGCAAACCTACTGACCGCTTTAGGCTGTCATACATTACAAGGTTATTACTTTGGCAAACCTGCTCCGATGAGCGACTGGACGGCCAATGACCATGAAAAAGCCAAAGAGTTAAGAATGGTCTATTAATCTTTTGCAGTATGATATGGGTTACTCAAAAGAAAGCAGCAAACCCAAACTCTTTATAACCCCCTTATTCCTGGCATAAAAAAACCAGAGTCTAGGCTCTGGTTTTTATCGACCCTCTTTTTTCTAAGGTTACTTAGAAAGACATATTGATCGCGGCAGACACCACGTTTGCAGAAGACTCGTAATCAGCGTTTAACTTACCGCGAGACGAATCTTCTGATAATGAACCATCTCTGTTAACATTCACATCGTCAATCATGACATGAGTGAAAGCAAAGCTTGCTGAAGTCATATCATTGAAGTCATAAGTAGCACCAAAAGAGATCCATTTACGGTCACCATCTGGCGTACGTGCGGAGCGATATTCATCCTTAACAGGTGAATTATCCATAGCAACACCCGTACGAAGCGTTAGCTTATCAGAGTAAACATAGTTTACACCTGCTGAGTACATCCATTGATCTTCAAATGCAAAAGTTAGTACAGAGTTAGACTGATTACTATCGAAATCGATATTAATGCCATCCATTGAGCCCCAACCTGTGCGAATAGCAGAGAAGCCTAAAGTAACTTTCTCATTTAGATCATGCTCAACACTTAATGTTAAAACCGAAGGGAAAGTAATAGAATCTGAAAGATTAGCATTCTCAAGGTTGGCAGCTGAAGCTAATGTTGCAGATACATCTGTGTATTTAACATCGCCTTCAAAATCAAAATCTACTTCACTACGATATCCAGCACCTAATCTGGTACCTTTCGTAGGTTCAAACATAATACCAAGACTATAACCTATACCAGTCGCATCCGCTTCAATACGACCAATGCCTTCCCCACCAGCTGCTACAGTCGAAGTACCAACAGCGGACTCAAGTACTACGTCAGCTTTATGTACTTGAATACTGGCACCTGCAGACAATTTTTCTGATAAACGATGAGCAAGCGCAAAACTCAAAGCAATATCTTGAATACCTGTTTCTGTCGCATGAAAACGGCCCGCCCAATCTTGACCATAATCACCTGACAATCCAAATGGAACATTTAAAGAAACGCCAGCAACGGTTTTATCCGAAAGCGGCTTTGCAAAATAAAGAGAAGGCACAAGACTATTATCTACAGAGTCTTGAGTAACACCATCAGAAGACAAATCCTTAGGACCACCTGCAGCTGCAGGGGTTGCATCTTCAGCAGAATTTAAGGTTACATCCATACTCGGCATAATGTAAGCACCAGACGCCATAAAAGTCGTGGTATCAGCATTAGTAAAAAGAGCTGGGTTCCAGAAGCTAAAAGAAATATCGCTTTTAGAAGCGGCGGCGCCAGCTAAAGCTGCACCAGATGCAGTCGCACTATGATCGTTTAAGGCGAATCCAGCTGAATATGCACTGGACGCTGCAGCAACAGACACAGCAACAATGCTTGCCTTAAACAAGCCTTTAGATGAAGTAGTCATAATAATCTCCATTATTATTGTTATTGGAAAATACGATTTTTTTACTTAGTCTTTAACGTTTCTATTATAGAATTCCGTTGACTGATATTACCAGTATGTATTTCATGCGCAATACAATATTCAAAAAATAACAACAAAAAACTATCAAGTACAAATAAAAAGTCATACAACAGCCAACAACTCATATTTGAAGAATAGGTCATAAAGAGGATTATTGGAAAAGAATGGTGGGTGTGGAGAGGTTCGAACTCCCGACATTCGCCTTGTAAGGGCGACGCTCTCCCAACTGAGCTACACACCCATTTTAGATTTACATCTCTAATGGAAAGATGAGGAGTTCTTAACTCCCGGTGTCTATGCGCCTTGTTAGGACAGAATCCCAACTGAGCTACACACCCATTTTAGATTTACATCTCTAATGGAAAGATGAGGAGTTATTAACTCCCGGTGACTATGCGCCTTGTTAGGACAGAATCCCAACTGAGCTAAACAGCCTTCATTGTTTTACATCTTGAGGATAGATGAGGAGTTCTTAACTCCCGGTGTCTATGCGCCTTGTTAGGACAGAATCCCAACTGAGCTACACACCCATTTTAGATTTACATCTCTAATGGAAAGATGAGGAGTTCTTAACTCCCGGTGTCTATGCGCCTTGTTAGGACAAATTCCCAACTTAGCTACCCCCCCCGCTAACCGTTTACTTTAGTAACGTTAACTTGAGTTTTACATCTTATGAAAGATGGCGGAACGGACGGGACTCGAACCCGCGACCCCCTGCGTGACAGGCAGGTATTCTAACCAACTGAACTACCGCTCCATTGTCATAGGTTGTTTAGCCACTCTCCTATAAGTGGTGGGTGTGGAGAGGTTCGAACTCCCGACATTCGCCTTGTAAGGGCGACGCTCTCCCAACTGAGCTACACACCCATTGCCATTTTAGATCTGACGATCGAAGTTCTTAACTCCCGGTGTCTATGCGCCTTGTTAGGACAGAATCCCAACTGAGCTACACACCCGCTTCATATGGAGTTTTCACTCCCGGTGTCTATGCGCCTTGTTAGGACAACTTCCCAACTGAGCTACACACCCATCGATATTTTACATCTTATGAAAGATGGCGGAACGGACGGGACTCGAACCCGCGACCCCCTGCGTGACAGGCAGGTATTCTAACCAACTGAACTACCGCTCCATTGTCATAGGTTGTTTAGCCACTTTCCTATAAGTGGTGGGTGTGGAGAGGTTCGAACTCCCGACATTCGCCTTGTAAGGGCGACGCTCTCCCAACTGAGCTACACACCCATTTTAGATTTACATCTCTAATGGAGAGATGTGGAGTTTTCACTCCCGGTGTCTATGCGCCTTGTTAGGACAGAATCCCAACTGAGCTACACACCCATTGCCATTTTAGATCTGACCATCGGAGTTCTTAACTCCCGGTGTCTATGCACCTTGTTAGGACAAATTCCCAACTGAGCTACACACCCATCGATATTTTACATCCTGAGAAAGATGGCGGAACGGACGGGACTCGAACCCGCGACCCCCTGCGTGACAGGCAGGTATTCTAACCAACTGAACTACCGCTCCAGTGTCATAGGTTGTTTAGCCACTCTCCTATAAGTGGTGGGTGTGGAGAGGTTCGAACTCCCGACATTCGCCTTGTAAGGGCGACGCTCTCCCAACTGAGCTACACACCCATTGCCATTTTAGATCTGACGATCGAAGTTCTTAACTCCCGGTGTCTATGCGCCTTGTTAGGACAGAATCCCAACTGAGCTACACACCCGCTTCATGTGGAGCTTTCACTCCCGGTGTCTATGCGCCTTGTTAGGACAAATTCCCAACTTAGCTACCCCCCCCGCTAACCGTTTACTTTAGTAACGTTAACTTGAGTTTTACATCTTATGAAAGATGGCGGAACGGACGGGACTCGAACCCGCGACCCCCTGCGTGACAGGCAGGTATTCTAACCAACTGAACTACCGCTCCATTGTCATAGGTTGTTTAGCCACTCTCCTATAAGTGGTGGGTGTGGAGAGGTTCGAACTCCCGACATTCGCCTTGTAAGGGCGACGCTCTCCCAACTGAGCTACACACCCATTGCCATTTTAGATCTGACGATCGAAGTTCTTAACTCCCGGTGTCTATGCGCCTTGTTAGGACAGAATCCCAACTGAGCTACACACCCGCTTCATATGGAGTTTTCACTCCCGGTGTCTATGCGCCTTGTTAGGACAACTTCCCAACTGAGCTACACACCCATCGATATTTTACATCTTATGAAAGATGGCGGAACGGACGGGACTCGAACCCGCGACCCCCTGCGTGACAGGCAGGTATTCTAACCAACTGAACTACCGCTCCATTGTCATAGGTTGTTTAGCCACTTTCCTATAAGTGGTGGGTGTGGAGAGGTTCGAACTCCCGACATTCGCCTTGTAAGGGCGACGCTCTCCCAACTGAGCTACACACCCACTAACCGTTTACTTGCGTAACGTTAACTTGAGTTTTACATCTTAAGAAAGATGTGGAGTTCTGAACTCCCGGTATCTATGCACCTTGTTAGGACAAAATTCCCAACTGAGCCAGACATCCAACTCATTCAGCTGGCCTCATCACTATTAACAATAGTGAGTGGTGCCGCCACCAAGAGTCGAACTCGGGACCCTCTGATTACAAGTCAGATGCTCTACCAACTGAGCTATAGCGGCATAACGCCAAATAAAAATATTATTACTTTCTCAATAGTGAAGTAATGGTGCCGCCACCAAGAGTCGAACTCGGGACCCTCTGATTACAAGTCAGATGCTCTACCAACTGAGCTATAGCGGCATAACTATAGCTAACGCAGTTTACTCTTATCATTCCATATAAATGGTGCCGCCACCAAGAGTCGAACTCGGGACCCTCTGATTACAAGTCAGATGCTCTACCAACTGAGCTATAGCGGCTTTAACAAAAGCAAAATCTTTTTTAATCTCTTACCTAAAGCAAGACATTTTCACCAAGAAATGGTGCCGCCACCAAGAGTCGAACTCGGGACCCTCTGATTACAAGTCAGATGCTCTACCAACTGAGCTATAGCGGCTAAAAATTCTTGGTCGGGACGGCAGGATTTGAACCTGCGACCACTAGCACCCCATGCTAGTGCGCTACCAGGCTGCGCTACGCCCCGATGCAAACAACAACACTGTCGTTGTCAGCGGGTGCGTATATTACTATAACGAGTTGAAAAGGGAAGACTTTTATTAACTTTTTTTCGATTTTATCACTGCATTCTCAAAAGCAAATCAAATAGATTAAGCATTGATCTAAATATCATTATTCATGCCCTATCTTATTATCCGTGATCCACAATTTACCAAGTTGACTTAATGTATACACACGCAAAAAAGCCACCATAGAGGTGGCTTTTCAGGCATCATTTGCGCTTACTCTTGCATATAATCTTCAACTTTAGACTTGAGCTTTTGACCCGGCCTAAAGGTAACAACAGTACGAGCAGTAATTGGAATTTCTTCCCCTGTTTTTGGGTTTCGACCAGGCCGTTGACTCTTCTCTCGAACTTCGAAGTTACCGAAGCCAGACAGTTTCACTTGTTCTCTTTCAACAAGGGAATTACGCACAACGCCAAAAAAACCCTCAACCAAATCTTTAGCATCTTTTTTACTAAGACCAATTGAATCGACTAAGTTTTCAGCAAGGTCTGCTTTCGTCAACGATCCCATAAATCTACCCCCTTACAACGGCTCCCAATTTTTCGGACAGTGCTTTCACCGCCTGCTCGACAGAGTTGTTTACTTCTTCATCACTAAGAGTGTGTGAAGGATGCTGCCACGTCAAGCCCAAAGCAACACTTTTTTTCGATTCATCAATACCTTGTCCCTGATAAACATCAAAAACCAACACATCTTTGAAAGCATCACCAGCAGATTGTACAATCACAGCTTCCAATTCATTCACCGGAACATCGCGATCCAGTAACAAAGCAAGGTCACGTCGTACTTCCGGGAAACGAGATACCGCTTGATACTCTGGTAATGTCGCATTCAATACCGCATCTAAAGCAATATCAAACACATACAGAGTTTGCTTAGCACCCAGCGCTTTCGCTATTTGTGGATGTAACTCCCCCATCAAACCAACAAATTCACCGTTAAGGTAAATATTCGCAGAACGACCTGGATGCAAGAATTCACAGGTAGAACGCTGATAAGTCGGTTGACCACCATTGTTCACCGCAAATAAAGCTTCAACATGCGCTTTAAGATCATAGAAATCCACCTTCTCATTATTGTGGTACCAGGCTTCAGGATGACGACTTCCAGCAATCAAACCGGAAATTTGCAATTGCTGATCCAACTCATCAAGCGCATCAACAGAACCGATAAAACGACGCCCAGTTTCAAACAAGCGTACACGGGATTGCTGACGGTTCTGATTGTATAAATAGGCTTTCACCAAACCTGGAATCAAACTTGGACGCATGACCCCCATATCCGCTGAGATAGGGTTTTCTAATGGCACAGGTTCAATTTCAGGTAAAAACTGCTTACTTAAGCTAGGGTCGATGAAACTGTAAGTGACCGCTTCTTGATAACCATAAGAGACCAAAGTAGCACGCAATGATTGAATCGGTGTTTTAGATTCGCTCAATGGGGTGAAATTGACCGCGGCTGATGGCATAGAAGAAGGCAGATTATCGTAGCCATAAATACGCGCTACTTCTTCGATCAAATCCGCTTCAATAGCAATATCAAATCTGTGAGATGGTGCTTTTGCTACCCAAGCTTGATCCGTCACTTCAACCATTTCAAGACCAAGTCGCGTTAAGATATCAGTCACCAAGTCTTTTTCTAAAGACATGGCAAGATACTGATCTAACTTTTGACGACGTAAGGTTACTTCAGTCGCGACAGGCAAAGCATCTTCATTCACCGCCTGAGTGATTGGACCAACTTGACCGCCAGCAATTTCCAATACCAGCTGAGTAGCACGCTCAATGGCTTTTTCTTGCAACGAAGCATCAACACCACGCTCAAAACGGTGAGATGAATCCGTATGCAAACCATAAGAACGGGCTTTGCCAGCTAAAGCTAATGGTGTAAAAAAAGCACTCTCAAGAAAAATGTCTTGTGTTTTCTCATTCACTCCTGATCCTTCGCCACCCATAATACCAGCAATAGCAAGTGGCGCCTGTTCATCAGCGATCACCATAGTATCTTCGCGCAAACTAATCTCTTGACCGTCTAGCAAGACAATCTTTTCACCAGCGCCTGCCATACGAACCACCACGGAACCACTTAAGTTCGCTAAGTCGAAGGCATGCATAGGCTGGCCTAATTCCAACATTACATAATTGGTAATGTCGACAATAGGATCAATCGAACGAATGCCGCTACGACGCAGTTTTTCTGTCATCCACAATGGCGTTTCTGCGCTGACATTCACACCGCGGATCACACGACCAAGGTAACGTGGACAGGCATCAGTCGCCTCCACTTTCACAGGAAAAGCATCCGCTATACTCACTTCTGCAGCCTGAATAGCAACCGGCGTCAGATCAACTTTATTCAATACACCTACTTCACGAGCCAAACCCGCAACACTTAGGCAATCACTACGATTTGGCGTCAAATCAACGTCAATGATCTGATCATCTAACCCTAGAAAAGCACGAAAATCCTCGCCTGTTGTCGCACCTAGTGGCAATTCCATAATGCCGTCGTTGTCTTCACTTACACCTAATTCAGAAGCGGAGCACAACATACCGAACGACTCAACCTGACGCAACTTGGCTTTTTTGATTTTGAAATCATCACCTAATACAGCGCCAATTTTAGCGAATGGAATCTTAATTCCTGGACGAGCGTTTGGCGCGCCACATACCACTTGAAATTCTTCTTTACCATCTGACACACGACAAACTTGTAACTTGTCGGCATTCGGGTGTGGCTCAGCAGCCAAGATTTCACCCACAACTACACCACTGAAGGGTGCCGCAGCTGGCAATACTTCATCAACTTCTAAGCCAGCCATGGTAATTTGAGCAACCAAATCATCGCTACTGATGTTTGGATTGACCCACTCTCTTAGCCAATTCTCACTAACTTTCATATAAACATCCTAGGTCGACTGATTACTTAAATTGTTTAAGGAAACGTAGATCGTTCTCAAAGAACATGCGCAGGTCATCTACCTTGTAACGTAACATAGCAAAACGCTCTACCCCCATACCAAAGGCGAAGCCTGTGTATTTTTCTGGGTCAATGCCAGACATTTCCAATACTTTCGGATGCACCATGCCACACCCCAACACTTCCAACCAAGATTCTTCGCCTTTGCTGTTAGTACGCATGATATCCACCTCAATAGATGGCTCAGTGAATGGGAAGTAACTCGGACGAAAACGTACCTTCAGATCGTCCTCAAAGAAAACGTTCAAAAATTGTTGAAGAATGCCCTTAAGATCCGCAAAAGAAATGTTTTCGTCGATCAACAAGCCTTCCACTTGATGGAACATAGGCGTATGAGTTTGATCAGAGTCACAACGGTATACACGACCAGGACAAATAATACGGATCGGTGGCTGCGAGGCTTCCATAGTTCGCACCTGAACAGGTGACGTATGGGTTCTCAACACGGTATTAGGATTAAAATAAAAGGTATCCTGCATAGCACGCGCTGGATGGTGTGCAGGAATGTTTAATGCTTCGAAGTTATGATAATCATCTTCGATTTCTGGGCCAGCAGCAACATCGAAACCAATTCCACGAAAGAAAGATTCGATACGCTCCATAGTGCGAGTTACTGGGTGCAGGCCACCTACTTCTTCGCCTTTTCCAGCCAAAGAAATATCTATTGTTTCGGTTGCAAGTTTGGCATCCAAAGCAGCTTTCATTAAAGCAGCTTTACGCTCATTGAGCTTTTCTTGAACTTGACCTTTGGCCTCGTTTACTAGCTGACCGAACTTTGGTCTATCCTCTGCAGAGACATTACCAAGCTGTTTTAATAAAGCGGTCAGAGCGCCTTTTTTACCTAGATACTGTACACGAACATCATCTAGTTCGGACTCACTTTCAGAAGCAGCCACTGCGCTTAGCGCATCAGCAAGAATCTGCTTTAGGTTCTCCATTATTCACTCCAAAAAATAAAATAGGGGAAGAGCATTGGCTCTTCCCCTATTAAAGACTGCATTGAGTCACTCGTTCTATTAAGAGATGCTCTTTCAAGATCGAATCACCCTAAGGCTACGTCAGAATTAAGCCAAGCTTGCTTTCGCTTTTTCAACGATCGCTGCAAAAACTTCTTTCTCGTACACAGCTAGATCAGCCAAAACTTTACGGTCGATTTCGATTGCAGCTTTCTTAAGACCTGCAATGAAACGGCTATAAGACAAACCGTTTAGACGAGCCGCAGCGTTAATACGAGCAATCCACAATGCACGGAATTGACGCTTACGTTGACGACGGTCACGGTATTGATATTGACCAGCTTTGATGACAGCTTGTTTTGCTACACGAAATACACGACTACGTGCACCGTAGTAACCTTTAGCTTGCTTTAAAATCTTCTTGTGACGGCGACGAGCCTGAACACCACGTTTTACGCGAGGCATAATATAAACCCTTTACTAATGAATTAATGACTAAAAATGAAACTTAAACGTATGGCAACATGCGTACAATTAACGCTTTGTCGCTTTGTGCAACTTGGTTCAAAGAACGAAGATGACGTTTACGCTTAGTCGATTTCTTAGTCAAAATGTGACTAGTATGAGACTGCTTATGTTTAAAACCATTCGCGGTACGTTTGAAGCGCTTAGCTGCGCCACTGTGTGACTTAATTTTGGACATGATAAAACCACTCTCGCATTCGTTAATGTTAATGTAATTTACCTACGCGACGCATAATCACGCCGCGTGAGAAATTACTTCTTCTTTTTGGGGCCTAGCACCATAGTCAATTGACGACCTTCCATTTTCGCAGCTTGTTCAACTGTACCGTATTCCTCTAAGTCTTGAGCGACTCGATTCATAAGTTGCATCCCAAGCTCCTGATGGGCCATTTCACGACCGCGGTATCTAAGTGATACTTTGGCCTTATCCCCGCCTTCAAGGAAACGTATCAGGTTGCGGAGTTTTACCTGATAATCCCCTTCCTCCGTCCCTGGACGGAATTTCATTTCTTTAACCTGGATTTGCTTCGCATTTTTCTTTTGAGCAGCCTTCGCTTTTTTCTGCTCAAAAACATGCTTACCGTAGTCCATAATCTTACAAACAACTGGATCAGAGTCAGCGATTTGTACTAAATCAAGGCCCGCTTCTTGAGCTGCTTGTAGCGCCTCTTCAATCGATACAACACCAATTTGTTCACCATCCGCTGCGATTAGACGCACTTCAGTTGCTCGAATGTTCTCGTTGATTTGAGGACGCTGCTTGTTAGCGGCACGTCCACGATTCATATTACCTTTTATAGCTCTATCTCCACTTCTTGTTTACGGCTACGGCGAGCAACTTCTTTTTGAAGCAAATCTTCAAAATCAGAAATACTCATTACTCCAAGATCTTCACCAGAACGAGTTCGCACTGCGACTTGTTGATTTTCAACTTCTTTGTCGCCGATAACTATCATGTAAGGGACTCGTTGAAGAGTATGCTCGCGAATTTTAAACCCGATCTTCTCGTTTCTCAAGTCAAGTTTTGCTCTAAAGCCGTTTGAATTCAATCTTTTTTCCAAATCAGAGCAATAATCTGCTTGGCGATCAGTAATATTCATTATTACCACCTGCTCTGGGGCTAACCAAGCAGGGAAAGCGCCTTCACTTTCTTCGATCAAGATACCAATGAAACGCTCCAAAGAACCCACTATGGCTCGATGCAACATAACGGGTGTTTGACGCGAACCGTCTTCGGAGACGTATTGCGCACTCAAACGCGTTGGCATTGAGAAATCGACCTGCATAGTACCGCATTGCCAAACACGGCCAATCGCATCTTTTAAGGAAAATTCTATTTTAGGCCCATAGAAAGCCCCTTCACCTGGTAATTCTTCCCATTCCAGGTTAGCCGCATCTAATGCGTCCGCCAAGGCTTTCTCAGATTTATCCCAAACCTCATCAGAACCCACTCGCTGTTCTGGACGAGTAGACAAACGATAAATAATATTTTCAAATCCAAAATCTGCATAAACTTCGTGCAGCAGCTTAATGAATTCAGAGACTTCTTGCTGAATCTGGCCTTCTGTCACAAAGATGTGTCCATCATCCTGTACAAAGTTACGCACACGCATAATACCGTGCAATGCACCTGATGGCTCGTTACGGTGACAAGAACCAAACTCCGCCATACGGAATGGTAAGTCACGATAACTCTTCAGACCTTGGTTATATACCTGAATATGACACGGGCAGTTCATTGGTTTCACGGCGTAATCACGGTTTTCAGAATGAGTAGTAAACATGTTTTCATGATACTTACCCCAGTGACCGGATTTCTCCCACAAAACACGATCCACAATTTGTGGCGTTTTTACTTCTTGATAGCCATTATCAAGCTGTTTCTGACGCATGTACTGTTCAACCACTTGATACAAGCGCCAACCTTTAGGATGCCAAAACACCATACCGGGAGCTTCTTCTTGTACATGAAAGAGATCTAGCTTTTTACCCAGTTTACGGTGATCACGCTTTTCTGCCTCTTCAATACGATTCAAATAGGCTTTTAATTCTTTCTTATCATTCCACGCTGTACCATAAATACGCTGTAATTGCTCATTGTTAGAATCACCGCGCCAATATGCACCAGCCAACTTCATCAATTTAAAATGACGCAAAACACGAGTATTTGGCACGTGAGGGCCACGACACATATCCATGTATTCTTCGTGATGATACAAACCCACCTCTTTGACAGAGTCGTCCATATCATCGATAAGAGACACCTTATAAGATTCACCACGATCAACAAATTGCTGACGCGCATCGGCAATCGGCGTCATTTTCTTCACAACGTCATAATCCGTTTTGATCAACTCAGCCATGCGCTTTTCGATAGCGGCAAGATCCTCTGGTGTAAAGGGACGCTCATACGCAATATCGTAATAGAAACCTTCATCAATTACCGGACCTATGGCCATTTCAGCCGTTGGGTACAATTGCTTAACCGCGTGACCAACAAGGTGAGCAAAGGAGTGGCGAATGATTTCAACCCCTTCTGCATCCTTACCGGTTACTATGCTGAGATCTGCGTCGTTTGTGATCAATTCACAAGCATCGACAAGCTGACCATTGATACGACCCGCCACCGTTGCTTTTGCAAGACCAGGACCAATATCCTCGGCCACTTGCATCACAGTTACAGGATCAGAAAAAGAACGTTGACTGCCATCAGGCAAAGTAATTACAGGCATTTTATTCCCCTATCGGAGTCAGTGGTGCTCCATACCAAAGAGCACATGGAAATTTAAGCGCATAACCTATCATTTTTCGTATCATCATGCGACTTTAATTTAGCAATTACGCAAAACATGTGAATTCTCTACAGGATAAGAAAATCAAGTATTTTTTCTTACTTTCAACCATAGACATTCTGCTGCTAACGAGTAAAATTGCCCTCCGTTTCACACAGACTTCACCAAACAAAGGCGTTATGGACCTCAATATTCTTGACGATTACTGCATTGAAACCACTCAAGCAGAACCTGAGCTATTACTCGAGTTAGTGGAAAAAACTTACTCGGATATGGGCTACCCAAATAAATTGTCAGGTAAGACCATTGGCCGTACATTGAAGTTATTAGCCAAAATTGCTCAACCCAAACGTGCTTTAGAAATTGGCATGTTCACGGGATATTCAGCACTTTCCATTGCGGAAGGCATGCCTGAGCAAGGCAAGCTTATTTGTTGTGAAACCAATCCCAGGGCAATTGAATTTGCTCAATCTTTCTTTGATCGCAGCGAGCATGGTCACAAAATCCAAGCGATTTTTGGCCCGGCCCTCGAAACGATCAAATCCTTAGACGGTGATTTCGACTTTGTCTTTATCGATGCGGATAAGAGCAATTATCTAAACTACTATCAAGCAGTGGTTCCTCTGGTACGCTCTGGCGGCCTAATTATCATCGATAATTCATTGTGGCAAGGCAGGGTTCTAGCCCCTCAAGAAAATAGTGACATTGCTGTGAACGACTTAAATCGCTTTATTGCTCAAGACAGTCGTGTGGAAAATGTTCACCTCAATGTTCGAGATGGATTAAACATCGTCGTCAAGCACTAAATTTATTTTTCAATTTGTCAATCACCTTTCCACATCAAGGTGAGAGGCGTTTATTTGCTATTTACAGAGACAAGCTAAGAGGCTGCAATTTTGGTTGTTTTTAAAATCACGAATCATATTACTGGAAAGCACTATATTGGAACGTCGTTTAATAGCGGTTTTCAACGTTTCGAACAATACGTTGAAGCAACCAACGAAGGCCTTGATTTTCCACTTTACAATGACATTCGTGCACATGGCGTGGAAGCTTTTACGGTAGAAGAATTATTCGATACAACAGATAAGAAAGAACTCTATGAACTGGAGTCAGATTACTTAGCCATTTATAACGCTGATAGTTTACGTGGCTATAAGATTGCTCAAACGGCAGAAAAAAACCTCAATTTACATTTTGCTAAAAAAGCCCTATTTGATGCCAATGGTGTATCCACCGCCGAACCGATAAAAAAAATGAAAAAGGCTACCGAAAAGAAAAGCGTCGAACTGCCTAAAAAAGCCACCGATCCCACTCCCAAAGTTCGATCTTTCTTTGGCGAGTTGATTGGTGAAGAAAGACTAGACAGTCTTGCCAAACCAGCAAAGGAAAATAAAAAATCACCGACTCGTACACGCAGTAAAGCCAGTATCCAAAAAATGTTGAAAGAAGCGGAACGAGCTGCCAAAAAGGAACGTGAGGAAAAGCTTAAACGACAACAGCAAGCCGAAGCAGATGAAATGGCTATCATCATGGCGAAAATTGACATCACCTCAAAATCTGCCGCCTCTGCCTTTCGTCGCCGCAAAGCCTAACAACAGACAAAGCCTAACAGTAAAAAATCAAACGAAGTCATAAAAAGACCCCCAATAATTGGTGTCCAACTATTGGGGGTCACTTCACATTGGCAGGTTTTTTTGATCTAGCGAGTCTCAATTTACCCCAAGCATACATAACTGATTTCAGGCAATCCAACTCACAGTAAGCCAAAAACTTAGCTACGGGCTTTTTTCAATGTCTCAGAGATCATGAAAGCCAATTCCAGAGATTGATCAGCATTCAAACGAGGATCACAATGAGTATGATAACGATCCGCCAAATCCGCTTCCGTTACTTGGAAGGCTCCGCCAACGCATTCAGTGACATTTTGCCCTGTCATTTCAAAATGTACGCCACCTGCATAAGTACCTTCAGCATTGTGTACTTGAAAGAACTGCTGGACTTCTTTTAACACATCATCAACATGACGTGTCTTATACCCCGTAGAGGCCTTCACTGTATTACCATGCATTGGGTCACAGCTCCACACCACTTTTTTACCTTCACGTTCAACAGCACGAATCAAAGCTGGCATTCCATCTTCAACTTTATCAGCTCCCATACGTACGATCACATTTAAGCGACCCGCTTCATTATTCGGGTTTAAAGTATCACACAAACGCACTAGGTCTTCTGGGTCCATAGTTGGACCAGCTTTAACACCAATTGGATTTTGTACACCTCGTAAGAACTCAACATGCGCACCATCAAGTTGACGAGTACGATCACCAATCCATAACATGTGTGCAGAACAGTCGTACCAGTCTCCCGTCATGCTATCTTGGCGAGTTAAGGCTTGTTCATATGGCAAGAGAAGAGCTTCATGGGAAGTATAAAATTCCGTTTCTGTCAGCTGCGCCAATCCAGGACCAATTCCACACGCTTCCATAAACTGTAAAGCATCATCAATTTTATCCGCTACATCCTGAAAACGACTACCCGCTGGACTGGCATTCAGGAAATCCAAATTCCATTTATGTACTTCATGTAAATCGGCGAAACCACCTTGCGCAAAAGCACGTAGCAAGTTCATTGTAGAAGCACTTTGGTTGTACACCTGAACAAGACGCTCAGGGTCTGGCACACGAGCATGCTCATTAAATTCAATACCATTGATAATATCACCACGGTAGCTTGGAAGCTCAACGCCATTAACGGTTTCAGTTCCTGCCGATCTAGGTTTGGCAAATTGACCCGCCATACGACCCACCTTAACAATTGGGCATTTACCTGCGTAAGTTAGCACCACTGCCATTTGCAGCATAACCTTAAAGGTATCGCGAATATTGTTAGCGTGGAATTCCGCAAAGCTCTCTGCACAGTCACCACCTTGCAACAAGAAGGATTGACGATTAGCCACTTTCGCTAATGCACTTTTCAGCTGACGCGCCTCACCCGCAAAAACAAGCGGAGGCATTTTTCCCAAAGTACTTTCTACTTGAGCCAGATGCTCAGCACTTGGATAAACCGGCTGTTGAAGTGCCGTTTTATTTCTCCAACTTGTTAACTCCCACTCTTTCATATCAATTTACAACCTTATTTTATTTTCAACTTTATTATGTTATCGGGCTACAACCCACAATATTTCAGCATCCTTTGCTGACAATGATGTAACAGCGTGTCCCATGGTGGCATCATAATACACACTATCCCCTTCTTTTAATTCAATTGGTTCATAGAGTTCAGAGAAAAAATTAATTTTACCCTGCAAAACCAACAAAAATTCCTCACCATCATGACGTACCCACTCTTTAAACTCCGCAAAAGAACGTGCTCTCACGCGAGTTTTGAAAGGCACCATTTTTTTACGGCTAATTGAGTAATTTAGCAATTCATGCTCATAAGTCGCAGTAGGATGCGGCTCCCCTTTACCCTTACGAGTAATATCGCGACGTCCTGCAATGGATTGATCACTCGCCTCAACAAACAATTGTGGCAAGTCCATTTCTAATCCATTTATGAGTTTCTGAACTATGGTAAAACTAGGCGACACTTGGTCATTTTCAATTTTTGACAAAGTTGAGCGAGCTATTCCAGTGCGTTTACCCACCTCTTCTAGGGTCCAACCTTTGGCCAAACGAATTTTTTTCACTCGTTTTCCTAGCTCTAAAGGTTCAACAAAACGATCTGGATCTGCGGCGGTTGCAGTTTCTAAAGAAGGACGACTAACCATACTCTTACTACTGGCCTTTCAAAGGTATCATTGCAGACTCACAACGAGACAAGTCAAATCCTTTTGCAGAGACTTGTGAAACTAGATCAGCATAGGACCGTCCTTTGGCATTTTCCATTAACACCCAAAGTACTGAGGAACGCGTTCCTGTACGACAAAAAGCCAAGGTTTTTTGTATGGGTGTAATGATCTCAGACTGCTTAGTAAGATGTTCCTGCGCTAATTTTGGCAATTCAATCGGGTTCCAAGCGTATTTTAAACCTAATGCTTTTGCCGCTTTTTCAAGCTGCTCTGCATTTGGCTGATCTTCCGCTTCACCATCAGGACGATTATTCACAATCAATGTAAAACCTTGCTCTTTTAACACAGATAAATCTTCGACAAATATTTGCGGAGCAACGAAGTAATTTTCATCTAATTGAACAGGCGTAGTCATAATCTGAATCCTATTTTCTTTGTTAATTTCGGTATAATACTTTAATCAAATGAAAACCAAATTGGGTTTTTATTGGACCTTGTATTTTCAATAAAGGCCCATTGAAAACCGCCTTGTCAAAAGCAGGCACCATTTCCCCTTTACGGAATTCACCAAGATCACCACCTTTTTTACCTGAAGGGCAGGTAGAATGCTGTTTCGCAAGCTTATGAAAATCACCGCCCTTATCCAATTTTTCTTTAATTAAAGACGCTTCTGCTTTGGTTTTTACCAAGATATGACAGGCACTTGCCGTAGGCATGAAAACCCCTAAGTTATTTAATCTGCTAGAAAAATGATATTAACCCAATTAGTATAATAGAATTACCTACTAGTCAGCACTAGTTGAATCATTTTTTACGACATTAATCACAATAATATAATAACCGATGGGCAAGGCCGTTTATGAGCGCATACGCAGCAATCAGCGATTTATCTTTTCTGCTTGTGGAACCTTCAGAAACACAAAGAAAGATAATCACAAAAGCACTAGAAGACGCAGGCATTAAGCAAATTGAATACGCTAACGACATAAAACAAACCATTGAGATTCTTTCAAGCTTTCCGCCTGATCTAGTGATTTCTTCAATGTATTTGCCTGATGGTTCAGCAAACGAATTGATTGATCGTATTCGCAGCAATCAAGAAACCGAAGAACAATGCTTCATGCTGATTTCCAGTGAAAGAAACCGTGAATATCTGGAGCACCTAAAGCAATCTGGGGTTTTAGCCATTCTTCCCAAGCCCTTTAATCAGAAAGATCTAAAAAGAGCCATTCACGCAACACTTGACCTAATAGTGGCGGAGGAAATCGACCTTGAGATGTTCGACCCCCACAGTTTACGAGTGTTGGTGACAGATGACAGCATAACGGCCAGAAAACACATCAGCAAGACTCTCAACACTATGGGTATCGACGACATAGAATTTGCTGAAAATGGCCGCCAAGCCATTGAACGACTTAATGAAGAAGAGTTTGACCTCATCGTAACCGACTACAATATGCCAGAAATGGATGGTCGCGAACTCACCGATGCGGTGAGACAAAATCCAGATATTGCTCATATTCCAATCTTGATGGTCAGCTCCAATGCTGATGAAAGTCAATTATCCAATATCACTCAAGAGGGAGTCGATGCCATTTGTGGTAAACCATTTGAGCCGAACACAGTAAGACAACTCTTAGCACAAATACTGAACTAAAATTGCCTGCTAATGGGTAAAAAAAAGAGTTCAACTTGAGCTCTTTTTTTGCATTAAACCAAAGTTATTCTGATGACAAAGCATCCACTATTGGCACATTTGCTTCAGGAAAGGAAAAGGCTTTGAGTTGCGACAAGGACGCCCAGCGAACTTCTTGACCCTCTTTACCGTGAGGTTCACCAGTAAACTCCATTACCTTGTAAAAGACCAGCTCAACTTGTTTGTCACCATAATCATGAACAATAGTTTGAAAATGTTCACATGCATTGATGCGAATACCACACTCTTCTTCAAGCTCTCGAGACAATGCCAGTTCAACAGCCTCGCCAGATTCAACTTTACCACCAGGAAATTCCCAAAGGCCCCCTTGATGCTTGCTTGAATCACGCAGTGCAATAAAGATTTGATCACCACGCATGATCAAACCAACCGCTACTCTAACTAACATTAGGTACGGTACTCTGCATTAATAGTAACGTATTCATGAGAAAAATCAGTAGTCCAAACCGTATCCATTTGATCTCCCATGCCCAAGTCCACACAAATATGTATGTCTTGCGGAGCCATGGCTTGCACACCATGCTCTTCCAAATAATCCGGTGAACGACCGCCATCGCGAGCGATTTCAAAGCCATTAATATGCAACTGAACTTTATCTACGTCCAAACCCTCAACACCAGCACGACCCACAACAGCCAAAATACGTCCCCAGTTAGGATCGGAGGCAAACAATGCCGTTTTTACCAAAGGTGAATGCGCAATTTCAAATGCTGTTTTGGTAGCATCACTCGTTTGTTTCGCTCCAACCACTTCAACGGTGACAAATTTGGTCGCACCTTCACCATCTCTAACAATCGCATGCGCCAATTCTTGCATCACTTCAGTGAAAGCCACTTCAAATGCTTGTGCCAATGGCGTATCTAAAGTTTCGATAATAGGATTACCAGCCTTACCCGTCGCAATTGCAATGCAAGAATCATTAGTAGAGGTATCACTGTCAACCGTGATGCGGTTAAAGCTCTTATCTGTAGTCTTTTTCAAAAGTTGCTGCAACGATTCAGCCGCAATTGCTACATCCGTACAAAGATAACCTAACATAGTCGCCATGTTTGGACGAATCATACCAGCACCCTTAGAAATACCAGCAATTCGATAGACCTTATCTTCAAACTTAAACTCACGAAAAGAACCTTTGGGCAAGGTATCTGTAGTCATAATGCCAAAACCAGCCGACGACCAATTATCGGCTGACAAATTTGCTAAAGCATCCGGGATAGCAGCCGTAATTTTCGCAACCGGCAAAGGTTCACCAATCACACCGGTCGAAAATGGCAATACAGCCTGCAACGGTACACCAGTTTGCTCTGCCAAATACTGACAAGTAGTCAAAGCATTATCAACGCCAGATTTTCCTGTACCGGCATTGGCATTACCTGTGTTGATCAATAGGTAACGAGAATCAGCTTGGGCTAAATGAGATCGACAGATTCGAACAGGGGCCGCACAAAATGCATTCTGTGTAAACACACTAGCAACACTTGCACCTTCACAGATTTCAAACACCACAACATCTTTATTATTTGGTTTTTTAATACCCGCTTCTGCAACACCAATTCTGATTCCATCAATGCCCGGAATGAATGGAAAATCCTGCAAGCCAACAGCCATTTATTACTTACTCCGAATTAAACTAATTTACCGTGACATTGTTTGTATTTTTTACCGGATCCACAAGGACAAGGCTCATTACGCCCTACCTTCGGAAAGTTTCGCGCAACACTCTCTGAAGCTCCTGGCGATGAATCAGAACCCGCTAATGAATCTGCAGCCTTATGCACCATGCTCATCTTCACTTTTTCTTCTTGTTGACGACGAGCCTGTTCAATTTTTTCTGCTTCATCTGCTGTTTGAACCCTCACTCGGGTAATAACTTGAATAACCTCAAATTTGATTTGCTCCATCAAACCCTGGAACAGTTCAAACGATTCACGCTTGTACTCTTGTTTGGGATTTTTCTGCGCATAACCACGCAAATGTATGCCTTGTCTAAGCATATCCATGGTTTGCAGATGCTCTTTCCATAATGTATCCAATACTTGCAGCAAAACCTGTTTTTCAAACGCACGGAATTGCTTCTCACCAGCCACTTGTTCTTTAGTTTTATAATCTTCAATAAAACAATCTAGAATTTTCTGACGCAATGGCTCTTCATAAAGCTTTTTATCTTCAGCAAGCCACTGAGCAACCGGAATATCTAAGCTAAATTCATTACGCAATTTTTCTTCTAAACCAGTCACATCCCACATATCAAAGATGCTTTGCGGTGGAATAAATTCGTCTATCACCCCCATCACCACTTCTTCACGCATGGCAGCAATGGCTTCTGATAAATCATCCGACACCATCATATCAAAGCGCTGGCGATAAATGACTTGACGCTGATCGTTAGCAACATCATCGTATTCAAGCAATTGCTTACGAATATCAAAGTTGCGGCCTTCTACTTTGCGTTGAGCTTTTTCGATGGCATTAGACACCATCTTATGCTCAATTGCTTCTCCTTTTTCCATGCCTAATGCCATCATCATGCGCTTAATTCGATCAGACATAAAAATACGCATCAAATTGTCTTCAAGAGACAAATAGAAACGAGAAGAACCAACATCTCCCTGACGACCAGAGCGACCTCGCAGTTGATTATCTATACGACGAGACTCATGGCGCTCAGTTCCTATAATATGCAAACCGCCAGCCGCCAATACAGATTCATTACGAGTCTGCCAATCTGCCTTCAGCGCATTAATTTGCTCTTCAGAGGCACCTTCGCCTAACTGAGCAATCTCAACCTGCAAGTTACCACCCAAGACAATATCAGTACCACGACCAGCCATATTAGTCGCAATAGTAACAGCGCCAGGTCGACCTGCCTCAGCAACAATTTCTGCCTCGCGTTCGTGCTGCTTGGCATTCAATACATTGTGCTTAACCTTCTTTTTGTTCAGATAATTGGACAATAATTCAGAGTATTCAATAGATGCCGTTCCTACTAAAACAGGACGACCTTGTTTAACATTCTCTTCAATATCCAACACAATGGCTTCAAACTTGTCTTCCGTTGACATATAAATAAGGTCGTTATAGTCCTTACGTTGTACCTGACGATTGGTAGGAATAACAATAACTTGCAAACCATAGATTTGCTGAAATTCAAATGCCTCTGTATCAGCAGTACCTGTCATGCCTGACAGTTTTTCATATAAACGGAAGTAATTCTGGAAAGTCGTCGATGCCAGTGTTTGGCTCTCCGCTTGAATGGTTACACCTTCTTTTGCCTCTACCGCCTGATGGATACCTTCAGACCAACGACGCCCTGGCATGGTACGACCAGTATGTTCATCAACGATCACAACCTGATCACCCTGAATCACATAATCTATGTTCTTTTTGAAAATAACATGCGCTTTCAAGCAAGCATGAACATGATGAAGCAGAGCTAGGTTAGTAGCAGCATATAAGCTTTCCCCTTCTTCCAACATCCCCTGTTCGACCAACCAAGCTTCAACAAAACTGTGACCATCTTCAGTGAGTTCAATACTGCGTTGAGACTCATCTAAAATATAGTGACCATCTTGGCCTTCTGCTCCTTCATCAGCCTCTACATGGGGCTTAAGCAAGGCAGCCAAAGCATTAATTTTTCGATATTGTTCAGAGCTGTCTTCGACTGCACCAGAAATGATAAGCGGTGTTCGAGCCTCATCAATTAAGATGGAGTCAACTTCATCAACCACGGAGAAATGCAAATCACGCTGCACTCGATCCTCAAGGCGAAATACCATGTTATCCCGTAAGTAATCAAAACCGAACTCGTTGTTGGTACCGTATGTGATATCACAAAGGTAAGCGGCTTTTTTGTCATCACGCTCCTGACCAGAGAAGACAACACCGACACTCATGTCCAAAAATTCATAAAGTGGGCGCATCCAATTAGCGTCACGCTTGGCCAAATAATCATTTACCGTAACAACATGCACACCTTTTGAAGCCAATGCATTTAAATATACCGCCAAAGTCGCTACCAAGGTCTTACCTTCACCAGTACGCATTTCCGCGATACGACCTTCGTTAAGCACCATCCCACCAATTAACTGAACATCAAAGTGGCGCATCCCCATTACACGGCAACTACCCTCACGCACAACTGCGAAAGCTTCTGGCAATATAGAGTCTAGAGAATCACCTTGCTGCAATCGCTCACGAAACTCACTTGTTTTACCGGCCAAGTCATCATCTGACAATGACTTATAGCTTTCTTCAAGTTGATTTATCTTCGCTACAATTTTTTTGTAGCGTTTTACTTCTCGGTCATTCTTAGTACCGACGATTTTTTTAATTACAGTTCCTAACATCTCGAATTCAACGTAGCCAATTAGTAATAAATAGAGTCTATCACGGTAATGTGTGACAAAACATGAAATATCAAGGACCTAGACATAAAAAAACCAGACACATAGTCTGGTTTTTATCATTTCTTAGATAGTCATTTTACCAAGTTTAAGCACCGGCTAAAACAGGCTCAACATATGAAACAGGATTTTCTTGTGTTTCATCTTCAAAAACAACATATTCCCACGCTTCTGGCTGCTCTAACATAGCTAACAACAACTTATTGTTTAGACCATGACCAGATTTGTATGCTTTGTACTCACCAATCAAACTATGACCAAGAAGATACAAATCACCGATGGCATCAAGAATCTTGTGACGAACTAATTCATCACGATAACGCAAACCTTCTTCATTCAAGACACGATAATCATCCAATACAATCGCATTTTCCATGTTCGCACCGCGAGCAAGATTGTTCGTCTTAAAGTATTCAATGTCTTTCATGAAACCGAAAGTACGCGCACGACTGATTTCTTTAACAAAAGTCGTTGTTGAAAAATCCAAAGACGTGGTTTGCACATCTTCACCTATTGCTGGGTGATCAAAATCAATCTTGAATGACAATCTGAAACCAGAGTGCGGCTCAAGAGAAGCATATTTATCACCATCTTCAATGCGAATAGGCTTTTTAACGCGGATGAATTTCTTCGGTGCATTTTGTGCTTCCAAACCTGCTGATTGCAGCAAGAAAACAAAAGGACTTGCACTACCATCCATCAGAGGAATCTCACTAGCGCTAACCTCTACATAAGCGTTATCAACACCGAGGCCAGCCATAGCAGAAAGTAAATGCTCAACCGTACTCACTTCAACACCATTTTGCGACAAAGCCGTAGCAAAATTAGTCGAGCCGACTAGACGTGCATCCCCATGGATCTCTACAACTGGATCCAAATCCGTACGAACAAATACAATGCCGGTATTTACTGGGGCAGGTTTCAGTGTCAGATACACCTTCTCGCCAGAGTGCAGACCAACGCCAGTTGCTCGAATAATGTTCTTAAGTGTATGTTGGCGTACCATTCTATTCCTACATTTATATGACTAGATACATTTATTTACAAATATATCAGTAACTCATTATATATACAATCCAACGTTTTGATTTTGCACGTTTTTTGCTCAAATTAATCAGCCTGACGACGCAAAAATGCTGGAATGTCCAAATACGATAATTTATCGCCACTTGAATTATCCGTTGAATCTTTAGATTCTGCCGGCTCCTCCAAGTTTCTCTCCACCTCTTCCACCTTCGCGCTAGGCGTAGGGGTTGACACAGGTTTTACCGCTTCCTGAGAGACTTCTTCCTTCTCGATTACAGGCTGCTCCACCTTAGTCGTAACTGGTTGAGAGATAACAGATTCGCCAACAGCAGATTTCATTTCTACTGAATTTCGACCCTCTAAACCAGTCGCCACCACTGTAACTCGCATCTCATCACCCACACTTGGGTCAATCGCACAGCCAATTACAACAGTTGCATCCTCCGATGCATATTCTTCAATAATGCCACCTACCTCAGTAAACTCTGACAAACCAACCTCTTCATTGGCTGTGATATTTACCAGCACACCTCGTGCACCTTTAAGATTGATGTCTTCCAATAACGGGTTATGAATGGCAGCTTCAGCAGCTACTTTCGCCCTATCATCTCCTGAGGCAGTACCTGTCCCCATCATTGCCATGCCCATTTCAGACATCACAGTTCTTACATCAGCAAAATCGACATTAATAAGACCTGGACGCATGATAAGGTCAGTAATACCTTGTACCGCATTAAACAAAACATTGTTTGCTTCACCAAACGCCTTCAATAGAGAAATGTTCTTCCCCAATACTGGCAACAAACGTTCATTTGGCACTGTAATTAATGAATCGACATTTTCTCGTAATTCTTTAACACCTTCTTCCGCTACTTTTGCACGACGGCGTCCTTCAAAAGGAAATGGCTTAGTAACGACCGCTACCGTTAGGATTCCCAATTCACGAGCAACCTTAGCAATCACAGGGGCTGCACCGGTACCTGTACCACCACCCATACCGGCTGTGATAAACACCATATCAGCGCCAGTAAGTAACTGTGTAATTCGTTCTTGATCTTCCAGAGCAGAATCACGACCTACTTCTGGGTTTGCTCCTGCTCCCAACCCTTTGGTGATGGTTGAACCAAGCTGCAAGGAAATTCCAGTATCAAAACCAATCAGCGCTTTAGAATCTGTGTTGGCACAAATAAACTCAACACCCTCTAATTGATTTTCAAGCATGTGGCGAACTGCGTTTCCGCCGCCACCGCCAACACCAACAACTTTAATCACCGCGTTGTCGGATAAATTATCTTCGGCCATATCAAAGACATTCATGGGCTTACTCGCTCCTCAATAAATTCGCTATCAATTTTGCTTAGATGTAATTCTGAAACCAATGTTTCAACTTCTGCCATCCTTTCGTTGCACTGAAAGACGACCTGGTTTCTTTCTTCGGAGCCAAAATTGATGCTTCACGTTTAGTTTGCGTCTTAGACATCATCCCTTTAGCGACTTCGGCTACATCAGCCTCTTTACTGCCATAAGCCAACAACCCAACGCTGGTTGAATATATTGGGTTATCGACAATATCTGACATTCCTTTAGTACAATCTGGCACTGACAACCTCACTGGCATCTGAAAAATCTTCTCAGCCAGATCTGCCGCACCTTCCATAAGTGATGTACCGCCAGTAATCACAATACCTGCAGGGATGCGCTCGGCAAAACCACTGCGCCTTAATTCATCCAGAATTAAGTTATAAATTTCTTCATATCTTGCTTCTACCACTTCCGTTAACGCATGACGAGTAATAGATCGAGGTTGACGATCACCAACACTGGGCACCTGCAACACTTGATCTGTAGACGCCATGGACGACATTGCACAAGCGTATTTTACTTTTATTTCTTCAGCGTGTTGAGTTGGAGTACGTAATGCCATCGATATGTCATTCGTCACCTGATCACCCGCTACCGGCACAACAGCTGTGTGATGCAAAGCACCATCAATCCAAACTGCTATATCGGAAGTGCCTGCCCCTATATCAATCAAGCAAACACCCAAATCTTTTTCATCTTCACTCAATGATGACTCACTGGAAGCCAACTGAGATAAAATGGCGCCATCTACACCAAGTCCACAGCGTTTTATGCATTTTTCAACATTCATAACCGCATTCACAGCGCCAGTTATTAAATGCACATTTGCTTCCAGTCGAACTCCAGACATACCAAGTGGATCTTTAATCCCTTCTTGGGAGTCTATGTGATATTCTTGCGGTAAAATATGCAGCACACGCTGATCAGAAGAAATAGGCACAGCTTGTGCTGCATCTATCACTCGCTCAATATCTTCCTTTTGAACCTCACCGTCTTTCACCGCGACAATACCGTGAGAGTTGAGGCTACGTATATGGCTACCTGCCACGCTGACATACACCGAATGAATATTACAACCCGCCATCAATTCAGCTTCTTCAACCGCACGCTGAATCGACTGCACTGTTGACTCAATATTAATTACAACACCGCGCTTCATTCCTTTCGCGCTATGAGAGCCAATACCGACAATTTCTAAACTACCATCAGCCAGTATTTCACCGACCAAACAGATAACTTTTGATGTGCCTACATCTAGACCGACTATCATTTCACCTTCCCGGTATTTATGTGCGTTGTCACCCGGCAAGTTTGTTATTTTGAAAGCAACAAACAGGCCAAAATCAATTTTTTTTCTTCCAACCGACCGCTACCCCGTGAGGATAACGTGCATCAATAGAAGAAATTTGCTCTATTCTACCTGATAAATCGCTTTTATACACGGCTATAAAGCGCTGTAATCGCTCTAAAATTTCATCTCGACCTAGCTTAACAACTAGACCATTCCTAAAAACAATTTGCCAAGCACCTCTTGGCTCTAAAGTCAGCTTTGCAATACGTAAAGAAGTTGGTGCTAACACCTGACTAATTAACCCAAACTGCTCCAACACCACATCACTCGAATCCGCTGGCCCAAACAAACTTGGCAAAGGCAAATCAGGCACAGTAGGCGGAGTAATCACCACCGCTGAAGCGGAAATAATTTGCCCATCACGCCAGTATGCAAGAGGCACATATTCGTGCACAATCACCTGCAAGGTATTTGGCCAAACTTTACGAACCTCTGCACTTTCTATCCAAGGTGATGACAAAACCGTTTGTAACGCCTCTTTCACAGACAGCCCTAACAAACTTCGCCCCAGTAGTGGAGAGAACTCTTGTTGCAATTCCACCTGCGAGGTATTTTTCAAATCCCCTTGTATGTCTATTTTATTAATAGCAAACCAAGTGTCCGGAGAGTTTTCCCCCTGAAAACTTGCTACTAAAATCAACAGAACGGCTCCTATGAGCGCTGCTAACCTCATCTTTTTGCTTATCTCGCTTTATCAAAAGCTTGCTGAGCGATTTTCTCCACCAAGGAGGCGTAATCCAAGCCAAGATACGCTGCCGCCATAGGCACTAAACTGTGAGACGTCATACCCGGTGCAGTATTCACTTCCAACACCCAAAACTGGCCCTGCTGATCACGCATCACATCCACTCGCCCCCAACCAGTACAACCAAGCGACTGATACGACTCAAGGGCTAGTTGTTTCAATTCCGCCTCATCCGCTTCATTCAGACCGCATGGCAATAGATATTGGGTATCATCAGCAATGTATTTAGCTTCGTAATCATATAGCTTATGCTCTTGTGAAGGCTGCAAACCAATTGGCGTATAAGCTTCATTATCAATAATTGTAACGGTGAATTCAGGGCCATCCACAAACTCTTCTACTAGAATATCGGAATCATACTGCAAGGCCTGTTTCAAAGCCGTTGCCAATTCCTCCTGATTAGCCACCTTACTAATACCAATAGTGGAACCTTCTCGAGACGGCTTCACAATCAAAGGATAAGACATTTGTTGCTCAATGCTAGCCACATCAGCTTTGTCGGAAAATGACATATAAGCAGGTGTTGGAATACCTATGCCTTTCCAGAAGCGCTTAGTCAGCACCTTATCCATAGCAAAACCACAAGCTAATGGTGAGCTACCTGTATAAGGCCTACCCATAAGCTCTAGCAAAGCTTGAATACGACCGTCTTCACCTTCACCGCCATGCAGGGCAATAAAAGCCAAATCAAAATCAACCGCTTGCAATTGCGCAATAGGATCAAGATTTTTATTAGCACCAAATAAATCAATCGCCTCGACTTGGTAACCTTTATCACGCAAAGCTTTCACTATCATAGTGCCACTTTCTAGAGATACTTCTCGCTCTGCAGAACGGCCACCATAAATAACGGCAATGATGGATTCTTTAAAACTCTTAGTCATATTAGATCCCTTGCGCCGACAGATTTTTTGACACAGTTCCGATATCTCCCGCGCCTTGAGTAATTAACAAATCCCCTTCACGTAAAACGTTCTTGAGAATAGAACGCAAATCCGCCTCACCACCAACATGAATTGGATCCACATTGCCCCGTTGGCGAATACTGCCACAAAGAGAACGACTGTCAGCGCCATTTATTGGCTGCTCACCCGCAGGATAAACCTCCAACAATAGCAACACATCTACTTGCGATAAGACACGCACAAAATCTTCATAAAGGTCTCGTGTTCTGGAATATCTATGCGGTTGATACACCATCACCAAACGTTTTTCAGGCCAACCTTCGCGAATCGCACTGATGGTTGCCATCACTTCACTTGGATGGTGACCATAGTCATCCACAAACATCACTTCCGATTGATCGGCCAACTTCAAAGGCTGTTGCTCTTGAAAACGACGTCCTACACCTTCAAAGCCCATCAACCCTGCCTGAATAGCGACAGCGTCGACACCCAAATCTGTCGCTACTGCAATGGTTGATAAGGCATTCAACACATTATGACGCCCCGGCATGGGCAGACGAATCTTTAACGGCTCCCCTTCTGGACGATGAGCCATAAACTCACAAAAGCGGCCTGTTTGAGTAATGTCTGTAGCATAAAAATCTGCTTCATTATCTATCCCATAAGTCAGCACTGGACGACTCAAATGCGGCAAAATTTCACGCACATTGGCATCATCGACACACATTACAGCCAAACCGTAAAAGGGTAGATTATGAACAAACTCGACAAAGGTATGTTTTACTTTCTCAAAATCCCCCTGATACGTATCCATATGATCTTCATCAATGTTGGTCACTATCACGGTCTGAGGCTGTAAATGTAGAAATGAAGCATCGCTCTCATCCGCTTCGGCAACCAAATATGAACTACTGCCCAACTGAGCATTGGTTCCCGCACTGGTAAGACGCCCACCAATAACAAAAGTTGGCGTTTCCCCAGTTGCTGCCAAAACGGATGCCATCAAACTAGTAGTGGTGGTTTTACCATGCGTCCCAGCCACCGCAATACCGTGACGATAGCGCATGAGCTCAGCCAGCATTTCAGCACGACGAACAATAGGAATACGATGTTCTTTACCCCAGATAATTTCCGGATTCGCTTCATTAATAGCGGTAGATACGACAATAACGTGCGCATCAAGGACGTTACCTTCTTCATGTCCTATGCAGATCTTAATACCTAACTCTGCCAATCGTTTCGTCGTAGAAGACGCTTTGAGATCAGAGCCAGATACCTTATATCCTTGATTATGCAATACTTCGGCAATACCACACATTCCGACACCACCAATACCAATAAAGTGGATATTTTGGATACGACGCATAGTCGGGATATCGTATTGAACTTTGTTTTCCATCATGATTTCACTAACCTTAAGCAATGTGCAACGACATCTTGTGTCGCCCTCGGGTGGGCAATCAGTTTTGCCTGCTCACCCATTTTTAATAATGTTTCGTCACTTTCCAGCAGCCCAGCTAACAAAGAAATCACCTTCTCACTGCTTAATTCTGACTGAGGTAACATATATGCAGCGCCTACTTTTTCCAGATGACGTGCATTTTCTGTTTGATGATCATCAATCGCAAAAGGAAACGGTACTAATATGGATGGCAATCCAGCAATCGCCAATTCACTAACCGTCATCGCACCAGAACGACATAAAACCACATCAGCCCAATAATAGGCGTGGTTCATATTTTCCAAATAGGGCTCAACACGTGCCTCCACCCCAAGCGATCGGTACGCATTCTGTACTTCTGTAAAATTACGCTTACCTGTTTGATGCCATATATCTAAGCGTTGTGAAAATGGCCATTCAGCCAACACCTTTGGCACCATATCGTTAATCGCTTTAGCCCCTAGGCTGCCACCAACCACTAATAAACGCAGAGGCCTGGCTGAATCAAATCTTGACGCTCTAACCTGCTGGTGCAAAATATCGCTACGTACCGGATTACCCAAAGTCAACGCCTTAGGCAAAGCCTTATTAAAAGCCTGCATACGAAGACTGGCTACTTTCGCCAACAATTTATTGGTTGTTCCTGCAATCGCATTTTGCTCATGAATGGCCAAAGGAATACCCAACAACTTTGCCGCCACACCACCCGGACCGGCAACAAATCCTCCCATTCCTAACACCACATCCGGTTTTATAGATTGCATAATAGCTATCGCCTGACCTAAGGCATGAAGAATACGAAACGGCGCGCTAACTAACCCAAGTAGCCCTTTACCACGCACACCTTTGATAGATAAAGTATGCAATGGAATCTCGTTCTGCGGCACAATAGATTCTTCCATGCCACCTTTTGAACCTAACCAATGCACTTCCATTCCTTTCTTTTTAAAATCTTCAGCACAGGCTAAAGCGGGATAAATATGACCACCTGTTCCACCCGCCATGATAACGACCCTGTTCATTTTGCTCATCCTGCACTCTCTTTTGTTAGGCTATTGTTAATAACAGAACC
The DNA here is from genome assembly GCF_040436405.1 of Marinomonas sp. THO17. Taxonomy (NCBI): domain Bacteria; kingdom Pseudomonadati; phylum Pseudomonadota; class Gammaproteobacteria; order Oceanospirillales; family Oceanospirillaceae; genus Marinomonas; species Marinomonas sp. THO17. Next base: position 838,911 of record NZ_AP031575.1, read on the forward strand.
TTCTGCACGACGGTTTTCTACATCCACTCGAGCAATAACAAACAAACTTGCCATAGTAATAATGAGACTACTGCCACCAAAGCTAATTAATGGCAAAGTCAGCCCCTTAGTAGGTAAAAAACCTGTATTGACACCAATATTAATGATGACTTGAGCCAGTATTAAAATAGCGAACCCAAAACTCATGTATGCGGCGAAAGGCTGCCCAAGAGACATAGCCTTATAACCTATTTTAAAAGCGCGACTGACCATCAAACCAAATAACAGTATTAGCAAGAGGCCCCCCATCATTCCGGTCTCCTCTACCCAAATTGAAAACACAAAATCGGTATGAGCTTCTGGCAAATATGATAACTTCTGCACACTGTTGCCCAGGCCTAAACCAAACCATTCACCCCGACCGTAAGCGATTAAGGCCTGACTCAATTGATAACCTTCATTAAAAGGATCTGCCCACGGATCGACAAAATTCATCAAGCGCTTGAGGCGATAACTTTCCGACACAGCCACCAAAGCCAACATGGAAACCGCTGCGGCCATCAGTAACAAAAACTGATACAGAGGAGCACCACCTAAAAACAACAACACCATCACGGTGCCAAGCAATACAACAGAGGCTCCAAAGTCTGGCTCTAATAGTAAAAACAATAAAAAAATACTGCACAGACACAAAGGCAGCACGAAGCCAACCCAACCTTGTCGTACACGATCAGCGCGGCGCACCAAGTAGCCAGACACGTAGACCACCATACAGACTTTCGCTACTTCCGACGCTTGCAGATTAAACAACACCAGATTTATCCAGCGACGACTACCATTGACGCTTTTTCCAATGCCCGGCACTAATACCAAAATCAGCAATACCAGAGACAGGCCCATCATCAAAATCCCCCATTTTTGCAGCTGACTGGTTGGCAAAGACAGCATAATCCAACCAAAAATCAGTCCTAAAACAAGGTAAATCGTTTGACGAACCATAAAGAAATAAGGGTGACCATGAACACTTTCAGAAATAGAAATAGAAGCGCTGGACACCATAATAAGACCCAACGCCAAAATCGCAGTGACGGAAGTCAGAAACAAGGCATCAACTCGCGAAAATTCATCCAACGACACGCGATCAAAAAGGCTCAACCACTTCATAGAGCATTAACCAGAGAAACAAAGTGCTGACCTCGCACTTCATAGTTTTTGTACATATCCAAGCTGGCGCAAGCGGGTGAAAACAGGACTATGTCGCCCTCTTCAGCCATTGACGAGGCTGCAAGTACAATCTCATCCAAGGTCTCACAGCGCGAAAAAACCACATCTTCAGGTACAATGTGTGCAATACGTTCAGCGTCTTTACCAAACAAATATAAGTGTCGTACAAATTGCTGTAGCGGTTTCGCTAAGCTACTGAAATCAGCTCCCTTACCTTCTCCTCCCGCGATCAAAATAATATTCTTTCGACTGCTTCCTAATCCTTGTAATGCCGCCAAAGTAGCACCCACATTAGTACCTTTCGAGTCATTAATGTATGTAACTCCCAGATACTTACGCACCGTCTCACAGCGATGCTCTAAACCGCCAAAGCTTGCTAGTACTTCAGCAACTTGTGGTGCCTTAATATCAACTTTAAGCAATTCCAACATCGCCAAACAAGCCAACACATTGGCATGATTATGAGAGCCTTGTAATGCGATATTATCTGTATGGTAAAGACGCTCCACACCACGACACAACCAAGCTCCTTCACCATCAGCTAGAAGACCAAATTCTTTAAGGTCAGGACTTTTTGTTGTAAAGGCTCGCACAGGGACACCTTCAGCTAATAAAGGTGCAGTGAGAATATCTTGCTTATTACAGACTGCTGCTTTACAACCACGATAAACCCGTTGTTTGGCTCTTTGATATTCATATAAATCGTCATAACGATCCATATGATCTTCTGAAACGTTGAGCAAACATGCCACATCTGCTTTCAAGGCATGAGTCGTTTCCAACTGAAAGCTGGACAATTCCAGCACATAATAGTCTTTATCATCTGCTAATAAATCTAATGCTGGTAAACCGAGATTACCGCCAGCTATGGCCTTTTTCCCCAAGGCTTGGAGCAACTTAGCCAACAAGGTTGTGACAGTACTTTTGGCATTTGATCCTGTAATGGCCACAAAGGGTGCATTGGCGTAATCACAAAACAAATCTATGTCACCACGCATAGCAACACCCTTTTCAGCTAAGCGTTTCAAAACTGGCGTTTTTAAAGAAATACCTGGACTGACAAACAATTCAGTCACCCCAAGACTTTCAAGCACATCCAGATCACCCACCATGATTCGATCTTCAGGACAATGAGCCTTTACCTCTTCAAGCCCGGGTGGTTGCGTTCGCGAATCCACCACATAAAAGTCCAAGTCTTTTGAAGACAAAAAACGGGCACAAGATACCCCTGTCGCTCCCAAGCCGACAACGGCTCTTATTCGATCTGACCCGATTAACGACATGATGCTTCTCCTAGCGAACTTTCAGAGTAGCCAAACCGATCAAAACTAAACACACAGTAATGATCCAAAAACGCACAATGACTTTAGGTTCTGCCCAACCTTTTAATTCAAAATGATGATGGATGGGTGCCATTCTAAAAATACGACGCTTGGTCAATTTATAGGACGCTACCTGTAAAATAACCGATACCGTTTCCATTACGAATACACCACCCATAATGAAAAGCACCAACTCCTGACGAACTACAACAGCAATTACACCAAGCGCAGCACCTAACGCCAAAGACCCCACATCCCCCATAAAAATTTGTGCAGGGTAAGTGTTAAACCATAAAAAGCCTAATCCAGCACCAGCCAAAGCGGCACAAAACACCAATAACTCACCTGTTCCCTGCACATAGGGGATCAACAAATACTCAGAGAACTGACTATTACCAGTCAGGTAAGCAAAAATACCTAGCGCGCCACCAACCAGTACCGTAGGTAAAATCGCTAAGCCATCTAAACCATCGGTTAAGTTCACTGCGTTACTGGTGCCAACAATGACAAAATAGGTAAGCACAACAAAGAAGATTCCCAAAGGAATAGCGACATCTTTAAACAAAGGAACAATCAGAGAAGTTTCCACTGGTGTTGTGGCAGTAATGTAAAGAAACACGGCTGCTGCCAAACCGAAGAAGCTCTGCCAAAAGTACTTCCATTTAGCCGGTAAACCACGAGGATTCTTCTCAACTACTTTACGATAGTCGTCTACCCAGCCAATGGCTCCAAAACTCAACATCACCAACAACACTAGCCATACATAATGATTAGTTAAGTCACCCCATAAGATGGTACTAACGGAAATGGAAAAAATAATGAGTGCACCACCCATAGTTGGTGTGCCTGCTTTTGACAAATGGGTTTGCGGGCCATCATCTCGAACCGCCTGACCAATTTGTAACCGCTGCAACATGACAATCACCTTATTACCAATTAATAAAGAGATCACCAAGGCAGTTAACACCCCTAAAATGGCGCGTAATGATAGATAGTTAAATACCGTAAAAAAGGTGTGGTACTTACTTAAATAGGTTGTGAGAAGAAGTAACATGGCTCAAGAACATCCTAATCTTTTAATTTTTCTACAATTTTTTCCATCTTAGCGGAGCGAGAGCCCTTCACTAAAATAGCGTGGTTTTTATCTAGCTCTTGCACAACAACAGCCGCTTCTTCATGGTGATCACAAAAATGCGCATCACCACCTAAATTCTCAAAAGTTTTTCCTGCAATCGCTGCCAATGGCCCTAAACAGACCAAATGTGACACGTCTTTTTGCTTTGCATACTCTCCTAGTTCGGCATGAAATTCATCTTGACGCTCGCCAAGCTCCCCCAATCCCCCCAAAACCAACCAAGTTGCCGAGGCAGCTTGCATAGTTAGCACATCAATGGCCGCTTTCACCGAAGTGGGGTTCGCATTGTAACAATCATTGATCAACAGAGCGCCTTTTTTTGTATTTAGACGCTCCAAACGACCTGACACCTGAACAGCTTGCGCCAATTTCCCAGCGGCATCAGTAAAAGACATTCCGACTGTCATCAAGGCCAACACAATCGCCATACCATTGGCAATTTGGTGACGCCCAGGACTTCCTACTTCGACAGACAAAGTTTCACCTTGATAGCACAAAGTAACTTGGCTAGATTGCGCACCGAGCACAATATCTTTGGCAAATAAACTGGCTTTATCAGTAAAACCAAATGACAAGACCTTGCGTTGTCCAGCAATACCACACCAATAATCAAAAAAAGCATCGTCTGAATTCAAAATCACAGTGGCATTGTCTGCAGCTCCCGTAATTAAACTGCCTTTTTCGATGGCAATGCCTTCTAAGCTGCCCAAACCTTCAAAATGACTACCACTGGCATTTGTCAAAATCACCACATCTGGCTGAGCAATACTCGCCAAACTGGCAATTTCACCAGGATAATTGGTACCAGCCTCAATCACGGCCACTTCATGGTATGGTTGTAATTCCAGTAAGGTTTGCGGTAAACCAATTTGGTTGTTTAAGTTAGCGCGGGTTTTTAACACATTTTTATGACTGAGGGATTGGGCAAGCCAGTCTTTTACAGTGGTTTTACCATTGCTACCAGTAATGCAAATCACCGGCCCTTGAAATGCATGACGTATTAGATTAGCAATTCGACCATACGCCACTCGAGTATCTTCCACTTTAATATGACAAATGCCTTGCAACTCACTATCACTGACTACACAGACTGCCCCCATTTCAATGGCTTGATAGGCAAAGTCGTGACCATCAAAATGCTCACCACGTAAGGCAACAAAGACACTACTAGGCTCGATTTTGCGGGTATCTGTGATAACACTTTCAACAAATTGATTGTCTCCCACCAGTTCGCCATCACAAGCGAGGGCCATTTCTTCCAGAGACAATTTAACTAACATATTCTTCTAACACCTTACTGGCTTCTTCTTTGTCATCAAAATGATGTTTAACACCATCAATATCTTGGTAAGTCTCATGTCCTTTACCAGCAATTAAAATAACATCATTTGGCGAAGCTGACATCACTGCTTGACGAATTGCCAAGCGCCGATCTGCTTGCTGATGATAACAGGCCTCTGTGTCAATTTTCTCTACCGCATCTGCAAATATTTGCGCGACTGATTCAGTACGTGGATTATCAGAGGTTAGCCATACATCATCGGCGTTTTCCATTGCTGCTGCCATCATCAAAGGACGCTTTCCTCTGTCCCTATCGCCACCGCAACCAAACACACAAATAAGCTTACCACTAGTATGCTCTTTGACTGCAGATAAAGCACTCTGCAAAGCATCTGCTGTGTGTGCAAAGTCCACTACCACTAACGGCGCACCTTGCTTTTCTATCTTATCCATTCGACCTGGCGCACCTTGCAAGCTCTGTAATGCCGCAATTAAATTTTGTTTATTCGCAGTTTGCTGCCAGAGTGAAGCCAATGCAGCCAACGCATTTTGCACATTAAATCGACCTAATAGAGGTAAAAAGACAGCTTGTTCACCTTCAGGATGGCATAAAGTAAAACGACAACCTGTTGGCTCAAGTTGCAAATCCTTGGTGTAAAAATCGGCTTGCGGATTCGCCTCACTGTAAAAATAGCAATTAGCATTAATGGCAGGTTGCGCCATAAAAGCAACATATTCATCATCTAAACAAAAGACCGCATTCTCAACGCTTGGGTAAGAGAACAATTTCTGCTTGGCTGCAGCGTAATTTTCCATGGTAAGGTGATAATCTAGATGATCTCGGGTTAGATTGGAAAACACTGCGGTTTGAAAGGTCACTCCTAAAATACGCCCTTGATCAAGGGCATGAGAAGATGCTTCAAACGCCACATAATCTACGCCCTGCTGTGCGAGGGACATTAAGGTTTTATGCATTGTCAAAATGTCTGGCGTGGTTTGTTCGGCGGCTTCTAATTGACCTAGAGGGCCGATACCAAAGGTTCCAACAAGACCACTTCGCTGACCGACTTTTTCAGCCAATTGCGCAGCATAATAACAAATAGAAGATTTGCCATTGGTGCCAGTTACCGCCATCATTTTGGCTGGCATTGAACCAAATTTTTGCAAGCATGAGAGCATAAGATCAATTGGCTCATCCACAGCAAGCAGTTGAATATCTTGCCTCTTAACGTTCAAGCCAGTAGGTAAGATTGCCAGCTGACAACCTAACGCAACAACATCATCTAGATAATCCCAACCGTTTGAGGTCACACCCGGCAAAGCGAAAAACACACCATCTTTATCCAGCTTTCGACTATCCGTTTCTATATGGCTATAAAAAGCAGAATGCGGGCTACCCTGTTCAGAGTAGCCCGCTAATGAAAGTATATCTTGATGAGAAATGACTGGCATACGCTAGCCTCCTTGCGCCACCTGATATGGAAGCTTTTTCGTTTGTAATCTTACTTCCCGCAATCCTTCTGGCATATCTGGGTAAATATTTAAGGTGGTGAGCGCACCTTCCATCACACGTGAAAAAACTGGCGCCGCCACTTCTCCACCATAATACTCACGACCTTTTGGATCATTTACCATCACTACCATGGCCAATCTTGGATTTGACGCCGGCGCAACACCGGCGAACAAGGCAATGTATTGATCGTATTCATAACCCTTTGAACCAACTTTGTGTACCGTGCCTGTTTTACCCGCCACACGATAGCCTGGAATTTGTGCCGCTTTACCTGAGCCTCGTTGCACAACCGCTTCCATCATTTTCACCACATCACCAGCAACCTGGCTGGGTATCACCTGCTTTCCTTCGGCTGGTATATCTTGCTTAAAAATGGTGACAGGTACACGATAACCATGATTAGCTAAGGCCATATAAGCTTGCGCAAGCTGAAGTGTGGAAACAGACAAACCGTACCCATAAGATAAAGCAGCAACTTCAGCTGGATGCCACTTAGGATGGGACGGCAAAACACCTGTAGCCTCACCAGGGAAACCAATGCCAACTGGCGAACCAATACCAAGTTCATAATCCATATTCCAAACCGCATCTTGCGATAGGGATAAAGCAACTTTAGAAGCTCCCACGTTACTGGATTTAATCAGCAGTTTTTCAAAATCTATGGCGCCGTAGTTGGCTGCATCTCGAATGGTGAAGCGACCAAAGCGCATATAACCAGGCGAGGTATCAATAATAGATTCTGTAGAATATTGCCCCGACATCAAGGCTGCAGAAATGGTAAAGGGCTTCATGGTCGATCCAGGTTCAAACAAATCAATAACAGCACGATTACGCAATTCTTCATATTCTAGTGCAGAACGATCATTTGGATTATAGGATGGCTGATTAACCATGGCCAAAATCTCACCTGTTTTCACATCCAAAATCACTGCTGATGCGGATGTCGCCCTATGCTCAGTCACTGCGGCCTTAAGTTCTCGATAAGCCAGATATTGCAATCTCAGATCAATACTTAACTCAATATTTTCACCAGGACGCTCGTGTATTTCATCGCCGATACCATGAATAATATTACCCGACAAATCTTTTAAATAACGACGTTCACCCGGCTGTCCTTGCAAAGCAGCATCATAAGCCAGTTCAATACCTTCTTGCCCTTTATCGTCTATATTAGTAAAACCCACTACATGAGAAGCCACTTCACCTGCTGGATAAAAGCGCTTGTACTCTTTCATCTTACTAACACCTAACACCTTTGCCGCCATAATGGCATCGGCTTCTTGTGGTGGTATTTGCCGACGTAAATACATGAAGGAGCGATTTTTATTCGCCTCAAACTTTTCTTGCAACCATGCTCGCCCCACCCCCATAACTTCCGCCAAGCGTTTGATCTCTTGCTCAGGGCCCACTCCAACGGTAGGGTCACTCGGCATTCTCCACAAGGCCTTAGGGTTGGCAATAATAGTCCAAGTTGGTGTACTAACTGCCAAGGGCTCACCACGACGGTCCAAAATCATACCTCGAGTAGCAGGAATGGATTCAGTTCGGACAGCACGAATCTCGCCCTGATTCTGTAAAAAAGCTTTGTCTACCACTGTTAGATAAAACAAACGCCCAGCAGCCACGACAAACAAAATGAGGGCCATTCCATACACAAAGCGTAGGCGCCATTTACCGATATATTGAGAACTCTCTAACGTTTTCATGGTTTCACTATTATCAATTCATTTTGAGATGGCGCATGCATATTTAGATCCTTTATTGCTGTCTGCTCCAACCGACTTGGTTGAGTTAAAGCACTTTGCTCCAAAAGCAACTGCCCCCATTTCACTTCAAAATCCACTTCTTCTTGCTTGAGTTTTTGTAAATAAGAAAAATCTTGTCGAAACTCATAAACCTGTACCACAACGAACAAAGAAACCAGAGTCAGCACCACCACACCAAATAAAAAGATGATGGGTGTGAATCTCGATTTATTCACTGACACGCTCCAATACTCTTAATACCGCACTGCGCGAGCGAACATTATCATTTACCTCATTCTTAGAAGGTTTAATTGCCTTACCTACTGTTTTGAATTTGATGTCCAAATGCGCATTCTGAATCGGTAAGTGTCGAGGCAATTCCGGTCCTTTGGACTTCAATTTCATAAAGCGCTTAACAATACGGTCTTCCAATGAGTGAAAGCTGATCACTACTAAACGACCACCTACTTTAAGAGCATCCACTGCCGCTTCTAGACCTTTTTCTAAATCACCCAATTCATTATTTATATGAATTCGAATTCCTTGAAAGGCGCGTGTTGCAGGGTTTTTGCCTTTTTCCCAAGCTGGATTTGCTTCCGCAATAATTTTCGCCAATTGCAAGGTACTGACAATCGGCGTATGCACTCGATATTCACATATTGCTTTAGCAATACGGCGGGAAAAACGTTCTTCACCGTATTGATACATGACATCTGCTAACTCTTTTTCTTCTACGTGAGCAATCCATTCAGCCGCACTCATACCCTCATTTGGATTCATACGCATATCCAATGGGCCATCATTCATAAAACTAAAACCACGCTCAGCATCATCCAGCTGAGGCGATGAAACACCCAAGTCCATCATGACGCCATCAATCTTCTCAGTTCCAAATACGACTGAAATGTGCTCTTGCATATTGGCAAAACTGTCTTGCACGATGTGAAAGCGCGCATCTTCTTGCTCAAGTTGTCGACCAAACCCAATCGCCACAGGATCTTTATCAAACCCTAACAAACGCCCTTTATTCAGCTGACTTAACACCAAACGTGTATGCCCACCTCGCCCAAAGGTACCATCGAGATAATCCCCATCCGGGTTGGTCACCAACATATCGACGGATTCATTAAGCATTACACTTATGTGTTCGTGTTCGGCATTTGTCATAAAGAGATATCCATCATGCTTTCTGTCTGTAAGTCCTCAAGCGCATCTTGGGATAAATAATCTTCTCGTTGCGCATCCCATTCTTCTTGACTCCAAATTTCAAGTTTTTTGCCTTGACCAAGAATGGTGAGCTTTTTATCAAGCCGCGCAAATTCTCGAAGTGGCGCCGGCAATAAAATTCGCCCAGCCTTGTCTACTTCTAAATCGGTAGCGTGTCCCACTAGCAAACGTTGCAAACGCCTTGCTTGTGGCTGAAAAGTAGGCAGTTTGTCTAACTTCTGCTGAATTAACTCCCACTCCGATAAGGGATAAAGCAATAAACAACGAGAAACAGGATCTATGGTGACCACCACACCTTCTTCCTCATATTGACTGAGTTCATCACGCAAGCGAGCAGGAAGCGACATGCGCCCCTTTGCATCCACACTGACTTGATGAATCCCTCTAAACACAATTATATCCCACTTATCGACACTTTCTCCCACAATTTAACACCATTCCACCAAAATAGTAAAAAAATATTGGTTAAAAAATGCAAAATTGATGAAAAGCAGGCACAACAAAACCTCTCTAGAATCAAATGAGTGGTAAAAACATGTACTTCTGGAAACAAAAAAGACTTTTAAAACAATAAAGAAGGAAAAATATGGGGACAATTCCCATTTTCGACGACCAAAAATATGAAAAAAGGGTATAAAGTGGGAAATAAGGACAAGGACACGCTAAAACCAAAGCCAATCGAACAAAGCGATAGCTTTACTTATCAACATGAGTCTTGAGAGACAAAGAAATGAGAAAAAGCAAGTTGGTCGATAAGCCGGGTTCTGTCGTGGACAGTCATTCATCTAATACGTACATCACTGCACGTCTTTAGCAACCTACCCGAACTCAGCGCGGGTCACGCCAAAGAGTTCCTATTTGGTCTTGCTTCAAGTGGGGTTTACCATGCCACAAACTGTTACCAGTCGCGCGGTGCGCTCTTACCGCACCATTTCAACCTTACCGGCAGTAAACTGCTTAGGCGGTATATTTTCTGCTGCACTTTCCGTAGGCTCACGCCCCCCAGGTGTTACCTGGCACTTTACCCTGCGAAGCCCGGACTTTCCTCCCCCCATAAATATATGAGCGGCGACTGCCTGACCAACTTGCGAGGCGCATATTACGTCTCTCGCTACAGAATGACAAGGCATTTTAACAGGCAAACTGAACTTCTATTTCATTGGCAAACAAAAACAAACCTCCAAGCCTCCCTCTGGGCGATTTTTAGCAGTAATCTTCCCTTTATGGGCACGAATGATACGCTGGGAAATAGTCAATCCAACACCAAAACCACCACTATTAGCTTCCCTTGCTTCAGAAGAACGATAAAAAGCATGAAAGATCTTCTCTAACTTCTCTTCATCCACACCAGGGCCATTATCTCTAACACAAATAAAGGCTTCACCTGCCTTCTCATCTGTAACTACTTCAACCATGCCACCTTTCCCTGTATAAAAGCAGGCATTGCGCAGCACATTCTCAATCGCATGTCGCAATTGCAGCGGATCACCTATCAAGGTCTTAGGCAATCGTCCCGTTTTGGTGACGGAGATACCTTTTAACTGACTTTCAAAATTCACATCAGCTACTATCTCATCCAACCACACCTGCACGTCCATGCTTTCCTTAACCAATGCCGCAGCTTCCAAACGACTCAGGGTCAGCACTTGACCAATCAATTCGTCTAATTCATGCAATTCATCACGGATACGACACAGGTAATTTTTCTGAATATCCATGCCATGCTTATCTTCTGCGATGGTTAACGCCACCTCGATTCGGGCTAAAGGGGTACGCAATTCATGCGACACATCACGCATCAAGCGCTCTTTAGAAGACAACAAGGTTTCAATACGTTCCGCCATCTCATTGAACTCACGCGCCAATTTACCTACCGCATCACTCCGGCGCGCCAATTTATTCTCGACCCGCACGGACATTTCACCATGACCAAAAGATCGAGCAACACGCTGCAACTTAAGCAAGGGACCAAGCAACCAATAGGCCAATACACCGCTGGATACCAACAAACCTAATAGGGAGAAGCCTACCACAGCCTCAGGAGCCAAGGAGTTTAGCTCAGGATTGGGCTTAAAAATCAACAAATACTGAACATTATTGCCACCAATCACTTGAATGAATTGGCTGTGTAGAAAGTCCGCAGATGGTTGTCCATTCGCATCCGCCGAATTTTGCTCACGAAAATTACGTGGTAAGGCTTTCAATAAAGGCTTACCATTTTCCTGATACAAATAAATGGAACCAGATAAACGCTTCTCCGCTTGCGCTGTTTCTTTTTCCAACACCGCAATACCAAATTGCTCATAACTGGACACGAGCTGGACACCCACATCCCCCAATAAGTCTGCAGATACTTGATTTTGTTTTTGAACAATTTGAACCACGCTCAAACCAATGCTGACAACCACAATATTGGAAAGCAGCACGACAAGAAACACGCGCAGAAAAGTGTTTTTCATGAAAAATTAAGCGCCTTGATCGTTTGCGACAAAAATATACCCAACACCACGAACCGTTTTAATTCTCGGATCACCATTTTCCAAACTACCTATTTTTTTACGCAAATTACTAATATGCATATCCAAACTACGATCGTACATGGTTAATTTACGGCCCAATGCCTTCTCAGACAATTCTTGTTTGGTTAAAACTTGACCTGGTGCCATTAACATACATTCAAGTAATGTATATTCAGAGGTTGTTAATTCAACCAGTTCACCTTCTAGATAAACAGTACGATCTTTACGGCGCAACAACACACCGGACAACTCAATATCTGCGGTTGGATCGTCTTCTTTTTCCTGGCTAGCGCGACGTAAAATTGCTTTTATACGAGCCAACAATTCACGTGGATTAAATGGCTTCGATAAATAATCGTCTGCCCCCATTTCCAGACCTAAAATACGATCAATATCATCCCCTTTCGCTGTCAACATAATAACCGGGACCGCACTCTTATTACGGATTTGTTTAAGGGTTTCGAAGCCATCCAACTCAGGCATCATGACATCCAAAATCACAATATCGGGCATGTCATTTGCCATCAACTCCAAGGCTTCACGGCCATTCCAAGCATGCATCACTTCATAGCCTTCACCATCAAAATATTCTTTTATTAAATCCGATAAGCGAGCGTCATCATCAGCCAGCAACAACTTCATCATATTTAAATCCTCTTCCACTAATCTTTATTATATCGACATAATATGCCTTCAATTCAATTGTAAAGATTACCCTAGACAGCAGCACACCCGCGCCCCTCTTTTCACACTATTTACAAAGAATACTTAATATTGAACTATGGGATTTATAACAACAAAAAAGCCGCAAAACTGCGGCTTTCTTTACAAAACAATTAAGGAAGATGTATTAACTTATTGTTTAAATGGATCACGTAAAACAATAGTTTCGTTACGATCTGGACCAGTTGAAATAATATCAACCGGCACACCAACTTGTTTCTCTAAATAAAGAATATAATCTTGCGCGTTTTTCGGCAAAGCATCAAAGCTTTCCGCACCAACAGTGGATTCACTCCACCCTGGCAACTCAACATAAGTTGGTTCAGCTTGTTCATAACCCTCACTGTCCACCAAAGAACCGGCAACAGGATTACCTTGTCCATCCGTATAACCAATACAGACTTTTACTGTTTCGAAGCCATCCAGAACATCCAGTTTAGTTAAACAGATACCCGATACAGAGTTGATTTGCACCGCATGACGTAATGCCACAGCATCAAACCAACCACAACGACGTGAACGCCCTGTTGTTGCACCAAACTCATGACCACGTTCACCTAAACGCTGACCATTTTCGCAGAATAATTCTGTTGGGAAAGGGCCAGAACCAACACGAGTTGTATAAGCTTTAGTAATTCCCAAAACATAATCCAGATACAAAGGACCAAACCCCGTACCTGCTGGTGCGCCACCTGCCGTTGTATTAGAAGAAGTCACATATGGATATGTACCATGATCCACATCCAACAAGGAACCTTGAGCACCTTCAAACATGATGTTCGCACCCGCTTTACGCAGATCGTGCAACAAGTTGATGGTATCTGCCACCATAGGACGAAGAAACTCTGCCATTTGCAGACCTTCCGCGTAAACCTCATCATAAGAAATGGCTTCAACATTGTGATATTGAGTCAAAACGAAGTTGTAGTATTCCAACACTTCTTTCAACTTGCTGGCAAAGCGCTCTGCATCCAATAAATCACCAACACGAATGGCTCTTCGAGCCACTTTGTCTTCATACGCAGGACCGATACCACGCCCCGTCGTACCAATTTTCTTCTCGCCTTTCGCTTGCTCACGAGCTTGGTCAAGGGCAATATGATATGGCAAAATCAATGGACAAGCCGCACTCACTTTTAGACGATCAACCGCAGGCACACCTTGCTCTTGAAGCTCAAGCACTTCTTTTTGCAACGCCGCTGGCGATAACACCACACCATTACCAATGATACACTGTACGCCATCTCGCAAGATACCCGAAGGAATCAAGTGTAGAACAGTTTTCTTTCCGTCGATTACCAAGGTATGTCCCGCATTATGACCACCTTGAAAACGCACAACGGCAGCAACATCTTCAGTAAGCAGGTCAACCACCTTACCCTTGCCCTCGTCACCCCATTGTGTGCCCAGAATAACAACGTTTTTACCCATAGTTTCAGGTCTCATTTAGATAGTTCTTAAAGAAAAGTCTTGTGTTAACGTGGCAGCATTTGCCATTCGCCATCCATTTGCACCAACTGGTATTGCGCCTCTTTGGCTGTGTCACCCTCCAGTGCTTCAACCACCTGATAACCTTCAGCACGAAGTGCATTCACCTTATGCCAAAGCTTGGCATCTTGACTAACAGGAGAAATCACCGTTTTTGGTTTCGCTACCACCACTTCACTGAGGCTCACCAAAGCCTTAACATCGGTACTAAAACCCGTTGCTGGACGCGAACGACCAAACACGTGACCAATGTTGTTATAACGACCACCACGAGCGATCGCATTACCATGACCCGGCACATAAGCTGCGAATACCACACCTGTGTGGTAGCTATAAGACACCAAATCACTTAAATCAAAATGCATTCCCACTGCTGGGAAACGGTTTTCTACAGACCTTGCCATGTCCTGCAAAAGCGCAATGGCATTTTTCACTGGCACTGAGATATTCGCCAACAAAGCTTCCGCTTTTTCCAACACTTCATAACCACCACACAAACGAGGTAATTGAATTAACCAGTTTGCTTGCTCAGCATTTAATGAAAGGGTTTCAACATAACGCTCAAGCTCAGGCAAATCTTTGGCACGATACAAATCAGCCAATTTAGTTTCTTGGTCTGACGTTAAACCACAGGCCGCCACCACGCCATTAACGATGTCAACATGCCCAAGATCTAGCACTAGATTTGACAAACCTGCTACAGTTAAGGTCTGTAGCATTAAAGAGAGCACTTCGATATCACTTTCAACACCACCATGACCGTATAATTCTGCTCCCAATTGAATCGGACAGCGAGTGCCATCTAAACCAGATGGCACAGTACGCAACACACTGCCGCAGTAACTCAAGCGCTGAACACCTTCTTCTTTTAGACAGTGCGCATCAATACGCGCCACTTGAGATGTAAAGTCGGCACGCACCCCCATGAGGCGACCCGACAACTGATCGATAACTTTGAAGGTTTCAATTTCTAAATCTGAACCAGCACCCGTTAATAAGGAATCTAGGTACTCTAATAGAGGAGGTATTACCAGTTGGTATCCCCAACCTTGATGGAGATTAAGCAGAGTTCTTCTTAGGTGTTCTATTTTAGCAGCCTGCTCAGGCAAAGCTTCGTCCACTCCCTCAGGAAGTAACCAGCGATCTGCTAACGTCATTCAATTATCCTCTTAGCTTCGTGTCAGCAAAAGAAGCGCTACTCCAAGAAACATACTAACCGCCCCTAGGATACGTAGATTGAGGTCGGAGCTGGCTAGAGCTCGAGCCATAATTTCACGCCAGAAATGCGGCGCGAGAAAAGGCAAAATCCCCTCGGCGATCAATAAAAGGCTGACGCCAACCAGTAGCGACTGCAACAATT
The DNA here is from genome assembly GCF_040436405.1 of Marinomonas sp. THO17. NCBI lineage: Bacteria > Pseudomonadati > Pseudomonadota > Gammaproteobacteria > Oceanospirillales > Oceanospirillaceae > Marinomonas > Marinomonas sp. THO17. The sequence continues at coordinate 854,427 of NZ_AP031575.1, forward strand.
CCTGCATAGATTCTCTTTATTCCGACCATTAAAAAACCGGGCCTAACCCGGTTTGTGCAATAATAACATGTTTCCTATTTTAACAAATAGGCTTAACGGACGATTATTCACGAATATCTGTCGAAGATACCCACAAAATTGCTTTCGCCTTTATGAGTACCCTCAACAAAAGAATTACTTGATACCACCTTCCGTAGAGCTATTTAAATACTTAAAGAACTCACTATCTGGTTCAAGTACAAACAAGTTCCCATTACCAACAAAGCTTTCTCGATAAGCTTGGAGACTACGATAAAATTCATAAAACTCAGGATCTTGTTTATACACTTCAGCATAAATAGCTGCCGCTTGGGCATCGCCATCACCACGAATCATTTCCGCGTCACGTTGTGCTTCAGCTTCCAGTACAACTTTTTGACGATCTGCATCAGCACGAATACCTTCCGCTAGCTCCAGACCTTTTGATCTGTGTTCTCGCGCCTCACGCTCACGCTCCGTTCTCATACGCTGATAAACAGACTCACTAACATCTGGTGGAAGATCGATTCGCTTAACACGGATATCGATAATAGAAATACCCAATTCATTTTGTGCGACTTTATTTAGGTCATCACGCAATTCTGTCATGAGCAAATCACGCTCTCCAGACACCACTTCGTGCATGGTTCGCTCACCAAACTTGTTACGCAAACCTGTATCTACTCGTGAAGACAAAACACGGTTAGCAACAAACTCATCACCCGAAGTGGCTTGATAGAACTTAGCAACCGAATCAATTTTCCATTTTACATAAGAATCTACCACTACCGCTTTTTGCTCCAAGGTCAAGTAACGTTGTGGGCGTGAATCCATCGTCAGAATACGCGCATCAAACTTCTTCACCTCGTTCATAATGGGCAGTTTGAAATGTAAGCCTGGCTTGACATCATCCTCAACAATTTCACCAAATCGCAACACCACTGCACGTTCAGTTTCTTTCACAACATACAGAGTCTGAGAAGCAACCAAAACCACCAACAGGACGACAAATAAAACGACAAAAGAAAAACCTTTCATTAATTTCTGCCCTCTCTACGAACGGTTACACCTTGACGCTTACGCAACTCATTTACTACTTGATCCGCTAAGCTACTGATGTCTGAAGAACCTAAGCTACTTGTATCTCTAGCAGAGGTGGCCGCTTGCTTCATAAGCTGATCCAAAGGCAAATACATCATATTGTTGCCACCTTCCGTATCAACCACCACTTTATTCACGTCTTTGTAAACAGACTCAACCGTTTCGATATACAAGCGACGACGAGTCACTTCAGGCGCTTTGGTATATTCGCGGTACAATCGATCAAAACGATCTGCTTGACCACTGGCTCGAGCGATAATTTCGGAACGGTATGCTTCCGCTTCCTCTCGAATACGCTGTGCACGACCACGTGCTTCAGGAATCACACCATTGGCGTAAGCCTCAGCTTCATTTTTCACCCGTAACTCATCTTCTTTGGCCTTGATTACATCATCAAACGCTTCTTGAACTTGTGTAGGCGCTTGTGTGTTTTCAACGTTGACTTTCGAAATCAACAAACCAGTACCGTAAGCATTACTGTAATTCTGAATACGTGTTTTCACTTCATCAGCCAACAGCTCACGACCTTCTGTCAGAATCTGTCCCATCTGTGAACTGCCCACTACATGGCGTAAAGCACTCTCTGTCATTTGCGCCAAAGACTCTTCAGGATTGCGCACATTGATCAAAAAGTCTTTTGGGTCTTGTACTGAGTATTGAACTGAAACGCCCACTTCTACAATGGCATCATCAACCGTCAACATAAGCGCTTTGTGATCATGAGAACGTACTTTGGTTACGTTCACTTTACTCACGCTGTCAATTAAAGGTGGATTCCAATGTAAGCCTGGCATCACAGTGCTATGGTATTTACCAAGACGCAGAACCACACCGCGCTCTTGTTGGTCAACCTGATACACACCCGTTGCCGCCCACAAAGCAAATAAAGCCAATAGCACGATAACCACTAAGCCACCGCTGAACTTGCCAGAGAAACCTGAGCTGCCATTACTGGAACCGCCACCTTTACGAGATTTTTTCACCCCTAACATGTCCATCAATTTATTAAAGGCTTCATCAAGGTCTGGTGGACCTTGTTCCTTACCTCCTGATGGACGGCCCCAAGGATCATTACCTTTTTCTTTATCGCGACCTTCATCTGGGCGACCAGTACCATTACTACGGTTTTTATCTGGATTCCATGGGTCGTTGTCGTTATTACCCGGTTCATTCCAGGCCATACTACATCTCCACTTTATTTTAATGATAATTCCAGTTACCTATGCGGCTTCTATCTGCTCTTCAGACATACCAACACGGGCCAAAATCTGTAAATAGTCTTTCTTTGGTAGCTTCACATCCAACACAAAGCGACCATCGTCATCAAAGCTTTCTGACTTTACCGCGCCTTGTTCAAACAACATAGCACGTAAGCGCCCATAATGACTTGGCAAACGCAATGTTTCACTGAATACGTCCACCGCCAGCAACTCAGCGATGGCCTGTTTTAGCAAATCCATTCCATCTCCGTCACGTGCAGACAACCAAACTCGACGAGGGTTCCCTTGTTCGTCTCTATCTATACGTGGCTCAGCGGTAGAAAGTGCATCAATTTTATTAAAAATCAGTAAAGTCGGCACGTCTTTGGCACCAATTTCTTCTAACACGTCATCCACATGCAGCATATTATCGTCACGAGACACGTCAGCCGCATCAACTACATGCAATAGCAAATCTGCCTCTGCAGACTCTTTCAAAGTCGCTTGGAAAGCATTAATCAAACGATGAGGCAAATGTCGAATAAAACCAACGGTATCCGCTAACACTACGGAGCCGATCTGCTCTAAATCCAAACGACGTAGAGTCGGATCCAAGGTCGCAAACAATTGATCTGCTGCATAGACTTCAGAACCCGTCACACGATTAAACAAGGTAGACTTACCGGCGTTGGTATAACCCACTAAAGAGACAGTTGGTACCGCTGAACGAGAACGAGAACGTCGGCTCTGGTCACGCTGTGTACCCACTTTATCTAAGCGTTTTTGAATGGATTTTATTCGCACACGCAATAAACGACGGTCGGTTTCCAACTGGGTTTCACCCGGCCCACGCATACCGATACCGCCTTTTTGGCGCTCTAAGTGAGTCCAACCCCGAATAAGGCGAGTAGACATGTGCTGCAACTGGGCCAGTTCAACTTGCAGTTTACCTTCATGGGTACGTGCACGTTGCGCAAAGATATCAAGAATCAGACCAGTACGATCTAATACTCGACACTTCAAAACACTTTCTAAATTACGTTCTTGAGATGGCGATAAAGCGTGATCGAACAATACCACTTGGGCTTCTTCCTGATCCACAATATCTTTAATTTCATCCAATTTTCCGCTGCCAACAAAATATTTAGCATCGGGGCGCTGACGGGACCCTGTCACCACTGCCACAGGGTCAGCACCAGCCGATATAGCAAGCTCAACAAACTCTTCTGGACCATAGCTTTCATTTTGATCATGAAAATCAATGTGAACCACAACAGCAATTTCACCACTATCTGGGCGTTCAAAAAACAATCTAGTATTCCTCTGTTTGCCTTATCTCAGACAAACTATTCAGCGGCATCTTCCGGCTGATCAGGAGACGGGATGCGAATTGTACGAGAAGGCACTACAGTTGAAATAGCATGTTTATATACCATTTGGCTCACTGTGTTCTTCAAAAGAATCACGAACTGATCAAATGATTCAATTTGGCCTTGAAGTTTAATCCCATTCACAAGAAAGATTGACACAGGTATTCTTTCCTTGCGTAGAACATTTAAGTAAGGGTCTTGTAATGATTGCCCTTTTGACATCGGAATCTCCTTAAAAAAAGCGAAAACTAAAAATTAAATATTGAAAAAACAATACCGTAGATACTACACCAAAATTTTTATTATTTCCCCTATATAATCCTGCTTTCTGTATAATTCAAGACTTGTGAGACAAGATCTTGCGACAAACTGTCAAAAATCCTCAGATCCTCCCAACCTCGCAACCAAGTCAGCTGTCGCTTCGCTAGCTGACGCGACGCGACCACTCCTTTAAAGATAGCATCTTCTAATAAATCGTCACCGTCTAAATACTGCCAAAGTTGCCGATAGCCGACACAGCGCATGGATGGCATTTCACTGGTCAAATCACCACGTCGGTATAACGCTTCAACCTCAGCTAAAAAACCTTGCTCCATCATCTGATAAAAACGCTGCTCAATACGTTCATGTAATACGCTTCTTTCTTTGGGCATAACCGCTATATTAATCATGTTAAATGGTAAAGCCATTTTTTCCTGTTCTGCCCACCATTGCGTCATGGTTTTTCCCGTTAAACGGTAGACCTCCAACGCACGCTGTAATCGTTGCGGATCATTGGGATGAATGCGCGCCGCTGCAGCAGGGTCCACTTCAGCCAGTTGTGCGTGCAAAGCCCCCCAACCAAGCTGAGCGGCTTCCGCTTCTATCTGTTGACGTAATGCGGCATCGGCTTTGGGCATATCGGCCAAGCCTTTTTGCAACGCATTGAAATACATCATGGTTCCGCCAACCAGTAATGGTTTTTTCCCTTTTGCCAAAATATCATCAACATGGGCTACGGCATCGACCACAAAATCCGCCGCTGAGTAAGACTCAATCGGATCAATAATATCAATCAAACGATGCGGCGCTCTAGCCAGTACTTCAGCCTCAGGTTTTGCCGTACCTATATCCATTCCTTTATAAACCAAGGCCGAATCAACACTAATGATCTCAAAACCATGCTGTTCAGCCAGTTCTACCGCTAAGCCAGTTTTTCCTGAGGCCGTCGGCCCCATTAAACACAATACATTTGGCTTAGCCATGTTAGCGACCCCGTAAAAATAGTTTATCTAAATCAGACATACTTAAATATGCCCATGTCGGTCGTCCGTGGTTGCATTGCCCACTGCGTTCCGTGATTTCCATATCACGCAGTAAACTATTCATTTCTTCTATGGTCAATTTACGATTGGCACGCACTGCACCGTGACACGCCATAGAAGCCATCAACTCATTCGCTCTTGACTCCAATAAATCCGAGACTCCATTGGTTGATAAATCACTGATCACGTCACGCACTAAATTCTCCACATCCCCTCGTATCAGAATAATAGGCACTTCTCTTACCATGACGCTTTCCAGGCCAGTTCGCTCGACTTGAAAACCGAAAGCCTCAAATACGTGACCGCTCTCCTCGACCAGATCTGCCTCACTTTGTGACACGGAAATATTGATCGGTACCAACAAGGGTTGAGTCGCAATGCTTTTTTCATAGAAAGCATTTTTCATACGCTCATACACTATGCGCTCGTGAGCTGCATGCATGTCCACGACAATTAAACCTTGCTCACTTTCAGACAAAATATAGACACCATGAATTTGCGCCACGGCATAACCCAAGGGCGGCACTTTTTGATAATCCTTTTCCGCCACATGGTCAAAAGGGGTTACCGATGACGCCGTCGCTACCTGAGTCACTTCGCCAGTTTCAGGGTCTATCTGCTCAACGAATGGTGAACTTGATGAGGTAAAACCCTCTGCGTATCCAGAAAAACGCTGTATGCCATTTAACTGACTACGAATGGAATCTCCAGATGGATTTTGAGCATTATTTTGCGAACTCTTTTGAAAATCTGTTTGACGCATCCAATCCATTCCAGAAGAAGGACGATTGGCTAAAGGCAAAGCCGATTGTTCAGACAGTTGCGAATTCACTGCCGCTTCATTTTGATAATCCGTTACACCCGTTGGAGCCGCTTCTGATTCTGGACGCACATCGGCAATGGCTTTATGGATACGACTAAATAAAAAGTCATGTACTAGACGACCATCACGAAAACGTACTTCATGCTTGGTTGGATGCACATTGACATCCACAGTGGAAGGATCCAGCTCTAAATACAACACAAATGTTGGATGTCGACCGTTATACAAAACATCCCGATACGCTTGTCGCACCGCATGCGCCACCAACTTATCTTTAACCACTCGGCCATTGACAAAGAAATATTGTAAATCCGCTTGTGAACGAGAAAAGGTTGGCAGCCCTATCCAGCCCCATAAGCGCAAACCAGCCGCTTCCACATCTAATGTCAGAGCATTTTCAATGAACTTCTTACCTAACAAGGTGGCCAATCTGTGTTCCGCGTGCAACTGATCCGTCACTGGTCGAAGATCATATACCTGTTTGCCATTATGACTTAAACGAAAACCAGTCTCATAACGACTCAGCGCCAAACGTTTGACCACTTCCTCTAGGTGAGAAAACTCCGTTTTTTCAGTACGCAAAAACTTACGGCGCGCTGGTGTATTAAAAAACAAATCACGTACGTCAATGGTGGTACCTTGTGGGTGGGAAGCCGGTCGAATCGCCGCGGCCATCTCCTTGCCTTCTGCTTCAACACGCCAAGCTTCACTCTCATCTTCTGCCAACGAGGTCAAATGCATACGAGAAACCGAACTAATACTGGCCAAAGCTTCACCACGAAAGCCCAGAGTAGACACAGCTTCCAAATCATCCAAGGTGACAATTTTGCTGGTGGCGTGACGACTCAACGCCAAGGACAGATCGTCTTTGACAATACCAGCACCATTGTCGCGAATTTTTATGCGTCTTACGCCTCCCTGCTCTACATCAATGTCCAATTGAGAAGCACCAGCGTCCAAGCTGTTCTCCAGCAATTCCTTAACAACGGACGCTGGTCGCTCAACCACTTCACCTGCAGCAATTTGGTTGGCAAGACGAGGAGATAAAAGATGAATTCTTTTCATTAACGACCTTTTGTAGTTTGTCCCTAAAAGATAGGCAATGTTGTTATCCGGCTGGAATGACGAGCTTCTGGCCCACCCAAATAACATCATTCTTTAGGTTGTTGGCTTTACGCAGTACGCCTAAGGATACCTGATTACGACGTGCAATTTTTGATAAGGTATCACCTTTGCTTACGGTATAAATGTAATCGGAATGTTTTTTCTGCTTCCAAGCAACCAAGGTACCTTCTGGCGCATTCTTGGTGTAGTAATCAATCACGCCCTCAGCAATCGCGGCTGCCAACTTAACACGATAAGTGCGACTGGATAAATTTTTGGCTTCCGTTTTATTTGACACAAAGCCTGTTTCCACCAATATGGAAGGTATATCAGGCGATTTTAACACCACAAAACCCGCCTGCTGAACGGTATTCTTATGCAGCTTAGCAACATTTTTCATTTCACCTAGAACACTTTGCCCTATGTTCAAACTCATTTGAATGGTCGAGTTCATTGACATATCGAGCAAGACTTCTGCCAAAAGTTGGTCTTTATCATCCAGTGAGATCCCCCCCACTAGATCAGCCGCATTTTCTTGCTGAGCCAACCAACGACCCATTTCTGAAGTTTTACCGCTTAACGATAAGGCCCATACTGAAGCACCGCGAGCGCTAGGTTTCGTAAAGGCATCAGCGTGTACCGAGATCATCAAATCCGCATTTGCTTCACGCGCCACTCGTGATCGATCCCGCAATTTTAAAAATACATCTGTAGAGCGAGTCATGACGGCTTTAAAACCCTCAACCTCATTAATGCGCCTGGCCAACTCTTTACCTATGGATAATACAATGTCTTTTTCACGCACCTTGTATTGGCCCAGTGCCCCAGGGTCTTTACCACCGTGCCCCGGATCAATGGCAATAACGATGTCACGTTTTTCTTGCGATAAATTGGCCAAACTTTTCACAATGGTCGCAGGCTTTTTTTCACCGTATTCCAGCTCCACCATAATCCGCGGTCCATAGGTTTGGTTGGCTGCCAGCTCAGTACTTTTGGCTCGTGCAGCTTGCGCGAGATCCAATACAAAACGTACACCATCGTTGCGCTTAGCATAACGTACTCTCATCAACACATCTGACGATAAGGCGGATAAGTTATTCACCACTGCATTACTCAAATGAGCATCGCTTATGTCTACCACAACACGATCAGGAT